>NZ_JBEZDM010000014.1:0-276902 GCF_040648335.1 Nonomuraea sp. NPDC049158 | reverse complement strand
CTACGCCGACCTGCTGGCCGACGCCGAGAAGCTGAAGGCCAAGGGCATCACCCAGTTCGTGTCGGGCGGCGCCGGCCGGTGCGGCGTCTCTTGGGTGTCTCTTGGGGGGCGTCTCTTGGGCGGCTGTCAGCCGCTCGCGGCCGCCCCGGGATAGATCAGGTTCATGACCTTGCCTGACTGCCGGTCCAGGAGCCGAGCCCGCCCGGTGTTGACGTCGACCGCGTACGAGCGCTCGCCTTCCTTGCCCCCGTACAGCAGCGTGACCTCGGATGCGCTCTGCCAGATCGTGGTGCTGGCGACGCCGCCGCGGTCGTCCGGGAGGCCGCGGACGGGCACCTTGCGCAGGGTCTTGCCGGTCTTGGCGTCGAGCAGGGTCAGCATGCGCTTTTCGTGCCCCGGGAACTCGCCCTTGCCGACCTTCGGGAACTCGACGGCGACCACCGTACGACCGTCGGGCGCTACTTCGCTGAACATGATGAACACGCCGTTGAAGCGGACCGGCTTGCCGCCCCCCGTGACGGGCATGAGCCACAGGTCGGTCTTGCGGTACCGGACCAGCTCGGCGACGCCGCCCTTGATGCTGACCGGCTCGTACTTGCCGTTGATGGGCGTCTTCCTGCCAGTGCGCACGTCGATCAGCATGCCGGGATATTTGCTGCCCTCGCGCGGGTCGAAGGCGATGTACCGGCCGTCGTCGGAGAGCACGAGCATGGAACCTATGCCGATCTGCTCCTCCTTGACCGTGCCCCGCGACGTCGTCTCGGAGCCGCCCACCAGGTCGCGCACCACATGCGCCTGGGCGTCACGGCTGTAGTAGGCGAGCAAGCGGCCGTCCCGGCTGATCGCGACGGGCACCCGCTCGCCCTTGGCGGTCTCGACGAGTGCCTGCGGCACGCGGTAGGTCTTGCCGGCACGGGTGACCACCCGCCACTCGACCGCGGAGCAGTCAGCCTCACGCTCGACGAACTTGCAGGAAGTCTTGTACGCGCGGCTGATCGCCCCCACCTTGCCCGGGGGCAGGTCGGGCACGGCCTCTTGGCCCTGCCGCGTGGCCGTCTGGGCACCACGCGGCCACGGCACCGCCACCACCACTGCCACCGCCGCCGTCACGCACAGCGCCGCCACGGCGGATGCCGTCAGCACGGTCCGCCGCCTGCGCCGGTGGCCCGCGATGGCCACGTCGGCGAGGCTCACCAGCGGCGCCTCCTCGGCGATGTCCCCCAACGCCTCACGCAGTCTCGTCATCGTGCCACCTCCACGATCTCGGGATCATCCAGCAGATGCACCAGCTCCGGCGCGACCTCGCGCAGACGGGCCAGCGCGTGATGGGTCTGGCTCTTGACGGTGCCGACCGCGCAGCCCAGCACCTCGGCCGTCTGTGCCTCGGTCAGGTCCTCCCAGAAACGCAGCACGATCACGGCGCGCTGCCTGCGCCCCAGCTTGGCCAGCGCCTGACGCAACACGATCCGGTCGAGCACAGCCCCGTCGGAGAACGCGCCCCGCTCGGGCGGGTCGCCGCTCGGCATCTCGGGACGTAATCTGCGCTTCCAGGAGATGTACTGGTTGACCAGGGCCTTGCGGGTGTACGCCTCCGGGTTGCCGTCCTTGACCAGCTTGGACCAGTGGCCCACGACATTGATCAGGACGCTCTGCAGCAGATCCTCGGCCAGGTGCGGGTCTCCCGTGAGCAGGTACGCGGTCCGCATCAGGGCTTGCTGGCGGGCGAGCACGAACTCACGAAAGCCGTCGTGACGATCCAATGTGATCTCCTCTCCCCCGTTGCCAACGCGACCTGTGTGACGGAAGGTTGTATCGCCCGCCTCCTCAACCACAGGAGCACGTTCAGAGGGCTTGGCGACCTGGGTCAGGTGGCCAGGCTCTGGGCGATGAGGGCGGCGGCCGAGAGGGCGGCGACCACCAGCACCGCGGTCCGCACCTTCCCACCGTCCAGGTAGCGCCGCAGCGGCCCCGACGCCAGGAACCCGAGCACCATCGGCACGATCAACACCGCCCCCGTCGCCGCCGCCCGGCCGGAGAACTCCCCCACGAAGCCCAGGATGGCCAGCGACTGCGCGGCGCCCAGGAAGAAGACCATCGCCAGCGTCGCCCGGATCTGCGGCCCCTTGGCGTGCTGGTAGACCAGCGCGATCGGCGGCCCGCCGATGCCGGTCGCGGTGCCGGTGATGCCCGAGAAGAACCCGGCCCCCGCGATGGTCGCATCGTTGCGCGGCACGCTGACCGCCCACGCCGTGAGACCCACCGCGATGAGCACCATGACCCCCACGAAGACGCCTCGCGTGTAGACGGATATGTAGACCAGGACGACTCCACCGATGGCCGCACCGGGCAGCCGCCCCAGCACCGCGAAAACCACCCCGCGCCAGTCCACCTTCCGCCACTCCGCGGCCAGCGTGAACAGCGGCAACGTGACGTTGACCACCTGAATGGCGGTGGGCATCAGGGAGTGGTCGAGCATGGTGAGCACCGGCGCGGCCACCAACCCCAGCCCGAACCCCACGCTGCCCTGGACAACCGCTCCAACGAAGACCGCCAAACCGCCAACAATCAGCACTAATGCCATCTGAGTCACGGAGGAGAGTCAATCATCATTACTCTGTGTTGCCATTCGAGCGGCATGCGTTACGACGAGGGTGTAGGTTTCTTCCCGACGCAGACGTAGCCTCCGGAGTATGACCGTGAAACAAAAAGCGACGACGATACGCGTCAGCGTCAAGACCCGGGACAGAATCGCCGCACTGGCAAGAAGGGCGGGTGAACCCATGACCGCGATCATCGACCAGGCCATTCGGGAGTTGGAGAAGAAGCACCGCTGGCAACATGTCGCGGACCAGATGGAACGCACGAGGAAGGAGGACCCCCGAGCCTGGGCCGACTATCTCGCCGAGTCCGAGCTGGTCCAAGGCCCACCATCAAGCTCCCTCCGCATCGCACCCGAGTGGGAGGGGCTCATCACATTTCCCGAGGAGAGAGATGAGGGTGATCCAAGGCGAGATCTGGCTCGCTGAGCTGGGCGAGCCAACCGGACGAGAGCAGGGCTACCGTCGCCCCGTGCTCGTCGTGAGCAACGACAACTTCAATGCCGCGGCCGCAGTAAAGATCATTGTCCCCCTGACAACGACCGAGCGCGGATGGGACAACCACATCCCGGTCAGCCGCGAAGGCACGGGGCTCGACAAACCCAGCTGGGCCATGGTTGAGCACGTGCGAAGCGTGTCTCCCCAGCGATTCACCAGGAGGGTCGGGATCGCTCCCGACGAGATCGTGCGTGAAGTGACCGACTGGATCGCGGACATCGTCTGACGATTAGTGCCATCCGGCGAAGCGGAATTTCGCCGGGTGGCACCCTCATCGTGCCAGACTCGCCGATCGGCCGTCGCCAACCCGCCTCAATCGGCGACGCTCCCGTTGGACAGTCGCAGCCGCATGCCGTCCAGGATGAGGGCCAGCCCCGCCTCGAACGAGCTGTCGCCCTGCGGGTCGCCCTCCTCCAGCAGGGCCGCCATGATCCGGGGGTAGCGTGCCTGAAACTCCGCCATGTCGGGCCCCGACTCGTCCCCGTCCGGCCGCGTCCGGTCGGCCTGCTCCTCCAGCACGAACCCGGCCACGTAGTTGCTCACCGCGAACAGTCCCCGCGCCGCGTCCATCACCGTGAAGCCCACCAGCTCCAGCGCCTCCACCGCCCGCTCGACCATGGCGAACATCTCGGGCGACGACCGCGTCCCGGCCGCCAGCCGGGCCCCGTCGCGGTGGGAGTTGAGTATCGACCGGCTGCCGCGGGCGTAGTCGGCCACCCACTCCAGCCACTGCGACGAGTCCGTGAACACCGGCCGCGTCACGTGCGGCGCCTCCATGGCCACCGCCATCGCGTCGAGCAACTGCTGCTTGTTCTTGAAGTGCCAGTAGAGCGCCGGCGCCTGCACGCCGAGCTCCGCCGCCAGCCGCCGCAAGGTGAGGCCGTCGAGCCCCACCTCGTCGAGCAAGCGGAGCCCCGTCGCCACGATGGTGCCTTTTTCGAGTGCCACGGTTGACAGTTTAACAACGTTCAATGCATCCTTAACACCGTTAGATTTAACGGTGTTAAGGAGGTTCGTCGTGATCCACGCGGAAGGGCTCCGGAAGCGGTACCGGTCCAAGGACGCGCTGGCGGGCATCGATCTGTCCGTGCCGGCGGGCACGGTCTGCGGGCTGCTCGGCCCCAACGGTGCGGGCAAGACCACCGCCGTACGCATCCTCACCACGCTCCTCCGGCCCGACTCCGGTCACGCGGAGGTGGCCGGGCTGGACGTGGTGCGGGACGCGGCGCGGCTGCGCTTCATGTTCGGGCTCGCCGGGCAGCACGCGGCGGTCGACGAGTTACTCACCGGGCGGCGCAACCTGGAGATGTTCGGCAGCCTGTACCACCTGCCCAAGGCGGCGGCCCGGCGGCGGGCCGACGAGCTGCTCGAGCGGTTCGACCTGACCGACGCCGCGAACCGGCGGGTCAAGACGTACTCGGGGGGCATGCGCCGCCGCCTCGACGTGGCCGCCAGCCTGATCGTCGCGCCGCCCGTGCTGTTCATGGACGAGCCCACGACCGGTCTCGACCCGCGCAGCCGCCTCGGGCTGTGGGAGCTGCTGCGCGACCTGGTCGCCGAAGGGGCCACGCTGCTGCTCACCACCCAATACCTGGACGAGGCAGACCGTCTCGCCGACCAGATCGTCCTGCTCGACCAGGGGCGGGTCGCCGCCTCCGGCTCACCCGCGGAGCTGAAGCAGCGGATCGGCGGCGACCGGGTGCAGGTCGTCCTCCGGGCGGCGGCCGACGTCCCCCAAGCCCTCGACCTGGTACGGCGTACGGCCGATGAACGGCAGGTGGAGGTCGTGGACGAGCGGCGGGTGACAGTGGCGGTCGAACAGGGCACGCAGTCGCTCATCCGCATCGCCGGCGCGCTGGACACGGCCATGATCCCGGTCGAGGACCTGTCCCTCCGCCGCCCCACCCTGGACGAGGTCTTCCTCCACCTGACCACCACCTGACCACCCGACCACAGCCGCTGACCGCGACCCGACCAGGCCGCCCGAGCAGGCCGCCCGAGCAGGCCGCCCTGATCGCTACTCGACCCGCCTTCCGGCATGTTCCGGCCGATTCCCACGAGGTGATGCCGCATGGCTCTTGTCCACGTACCCGCTCCACCGACGACGCTCGGCGAGCGCCTCCGCTGGACGATCTCCGACTCCCTGACCATCGCGCGCCGCACCTACTTCAGGCTGATGGCGCAGCCAGGGGAAATAGCGGGATACCTGGTGTTTCCCGTTGTCATGACCATCCTGTTTGGCTATGTCTTCGGCAGCGCGATCACGCTCCCCGGTGGGGGCGACTACCGCAGTTACCTGATGCCCGGCATCTTCATGCAGGTCATGGCGATGACCGCGGCCGCCGCGGCCACGGCGGTCGGCGAGGACATGGAACGCGGCATCATCGACCGGTTCCGCGCCCAGCCGATCGCCCGCGGCGCCGTGCTCATCGGCCGCAGCATCGCCGACCTGTCCATGCACCTGCTGTCGCTGGCCTCGATGGTGGTGGCGGCGGTGCTGCTGGCGGGGTGGCGGGCACACGGCACCGTCGGGCAGACGGCGGCGGCGTTCGGCCTGCTGGCCCTGTTCGGCTTCGCGATGATCTGGGTGGGCACGTATATCGGGCTGTTCGTCAAGAGTGGCGCCCAGGCGGACGCGGCGACGTTCGGGTGGCTGTTCCCGATGACGTTCCTGGCCAACACGTTCGTCCCGACCGAGGGGCTGCCCGCCTGGATCAAGCCGGTCGCCGACTGGAACCCGATGAGCGCCGTGGTCGCCGCCGCCCGCCTGCTCTTCGGCAACCCGACGTCGCACTCCACCGCCTGGCCGCTCCAGCACCCGATCATGGCGACTCTACTGTGGTCCGGGGCGCTCATCGTCGTCTTCATCCCGTTGGCCGTCCGCGCATATCGCCGCATATCCCGCTGATCCACCGGGTGACGCGAGCCGAAGCAGGCGGCCAAGAACACGCACGTCACGGCGCCCAGCCCCGTGAACCGCAGGAGCGTGCCCCTGGACGGGGCCCGGCCACGGGCGGCGGGTGGGGCTCACCGTGCCTGCCGTAAAAGAAAGTGCCCGTAAAACAGGTACGGAGGAGCCGCCCCTGGACGGCGGCCGGCCACGGACAGCGGGTGGTGCTCACCGCGCCCGCTGTAAAGCACTGTTCGTAAAAGCACATGACCGTGAAACCGAGGAGCCGAAAACCACTTGGCCGTAAGACCGTCGAGCCGCCCGGCGGTGTGGTGCCGGGCGGCTCTTCGTGGTCGGGTGGTTCACCCCCGATGTGGGCGCGTGAGGTCGCGCCCGCCCGGCCGCGGGAAGTGCGGCGCGGGATCCCGGCGGCCCCCGCTCAGCTGGTGGCCGAGGCGGAGGCGCGGGAGGTCTCAGCACCCTCGCGAAGGGCTCGAACCCTCACTGAAGCTAAGGACTCGAACCCTCGCGAGGGCTCACGACTGGCGTCGGATCAGGACTTGGCGAGGAGGGAGCGCAGGACGTACTGCATGATGCCCCCGTGCCGGTAGTAGTCGGCCTCGCCGGGCGTGTCGATGCGGACCACCGCGTCGAACTCCACCTCGCCCGCCTTGACGTGCACGGTCGCCGGGATGCCGCCCTTGTTGAGCTCCTCCACCCCGGTGATGTCGAACGTCTCCTCGCCGGTCAGCCCCAGCGAGGCGGCCGAGACGCCCTCCGGGTACTGCAGCGGCAGCACGCCCATCCCGATCAGGTTCGAGCGGTGGATGCGCTCGTACGACTCCGCGATCACGGCGCGGACGCCCAGGAGCGCCGTGCCCTTGGCCGCCCAGTCGCGCGACGAGCCCGAGCCGTACTCCTTGCCCGCGAGCACCACCAGCGGCGTCCCGGCCGAGGCGTAGTTGACCGAGGCGTCGTAGATGAACGACACCGGCCCCTCGTCCTGGGTGAAGTCGCGGGTGTAGCCGCCCTCGGTGCCGGGCGCGATCTGGTTGCGCAGGCGGATGTTGGCGAACGTACCCCTGATCATGACCTCGTGGTTGCCGCGCCGCGAGCCGTAGGAGTTGAAGTCCTTGACCGCGACCTCGTGCGCCTGCAGGTATTGGGCGGCGGGCGTGCCGGCCTTGATGGAGCCGGCCGGCGAGATGTGGTCGGTGGTGACCGAGTCGCCGACCTTCACCAGCACGCGAGCGCCGGAAATGTCGGTAACGGGGTCAGGAGTCGAGGGCATGCCCTCGAAGTAGGGAGCCTTGCGCACGTACGTGGAGGAAGGGTCCCACTCGAAGGTGTTGCCCGTCGGGATCGGCAGCGACGTCCAGTGCTCGTCGCCCTTGAACACGTCGGCGTAGTCGCGCTCGAACATGTCGCGCCCGATCGAGGAGTTGACCACGGCCGTGATCTCCTCGGGCGAGGGCCAGATGTCGCGCAGGAAGACCGCCGTGCCGTCGGCGCCGATGCCCAGCGGCTCGGTGTCGAGGTCGAGGTCCATGGTCCCGGCCAGCGCGTACGCCACCACGAGCGGCGGCGAGGCCAGGTAGTTCATCTTGACGTCGGGGTTGATCCGGCCCTCGAAGTTGCGGTTGCCGGACAGCACGGCGGTGACGGCGAGGTCGTTGGCCTGGATCGCGTCGGAGATCTCCGGGAGCAGCGGCCCGGAGTTGCCGATGCAGGTGGTGCAGCCGTAGCCGACGAGGTTGAAGCCGATCTTGTCGAGGTACGGCTGGAGCCCCGAACGCTCGAAGTAGCCGGTGACGACCTGCGAGCCGGGAGCCAGGGAGGTCTTGACCCACGGCTTGCGGGTCAGGCCCTTCTCGACGGCGTTGCGGGCGAGCAGGGCCGCGCCGAGCATGACGTACGGGTTGGAGGTGTTGGTGCACGAGGTGATCGCGGCGATGGAGACGATGCCGTGGTCGATCTCGAACGAGGTGCCGTCCTCCAGCGTCACCGCGACCGTCTTGTGCGGGCGGGAGCCGTTGGCGCGGGAGTTGGAGGCGGGCGCGTCGGAGGCGGGGAAGCTCTCTTCCACGGCCTCGTCGACGCCGTCGCCGTCGAAGTCGGTGACGTAGTTGCGCACGTCGCGGCGCCAGGTGTCCTTGGCGGCCGACAGGGCGATGCGGTCCTGCGGGCGCTTCGGGCCGGCGATGGACGGGACGACGGTGCCGAGGTCGAGCTCGATGTACTCGGAGAAGACCGGCTCGGGCGCCGACGGGTCGAGCCAGAGGCCCTGGGCCTTGGCGTACGCCTCGACGAGCGCGATCTGCTCCTCGGAGCGGCCGGTCAGGCGCAGGTAGTCGACCGTCTGGCCGTCGATCGGGAAGATCGCGCAGGTGGAGCCGAACTCGGGGCTCATGTTGCCGATCGTGGCCCGGTCGGCCAGCGGCACGGACGAGACGCCGTCGCCGTAGAACTCGACGAACTTGCCGACCACGCCGTGCTTGCGCAGGATCTCGGTCACCGTCAGCACCAGGTCGGTGGCCGTGGCGCCGGCGGGCAGCTTGCCGTTGAGCTTGAAGCCGACCACGCGCGGGATCAGCATGGAGATCGGCTGGCCGAGCATCGCGGCCTCGGCCTCGATGCCGCCGACGCCCCAGCCGAGGACGCCGATGCCGTTCTCCATCGTGGTGTGCGAGTCGGTGCCCACGCAGGTGTCGGGGTAGGCCTTGCCGTCGCGGATCATGACCACGCGGGCGAGGTGCTCGATGTTGACCTGGTGGACGATGCCGGTGCCGGGCGGGACGACCTTGAACTCGTCGAACGCCGTCTGGCCCCAGCGCAGGAACTGGTAGCGCTCGTGGTTGCGCTCGTATTCGCGCTCGACGTTGCGCTGGAAGGCGTCGGGGTGACCGAAGTAGTCGACGATGACCGAGTGGTCGATGACCATCTCGGCGGGGGCCAGCGGGTTGATGCGGGCCGGGTCGCCGCCCAGGTCGCGTACGGCCTCACGCATGGTGGCCAGGTCGACCACGCACGGCACGCCGGTGAAGTCCTGCATGATGACGCGGGCCGGGGTGAACTGGATCTCCACGCTCGGCGCCGCCTTGGGATCCCAGCCGCCCAGCGCGCGGATGTGGTCGGCGGTGATGTTCGCGCCGTCCTCGGTGCGGAGGAGGTTCTCCAGCAGGATCTTCAGGCTGAACGGGAGGCGGGCTGCGCCTTCGACGGCGTCCAGCCGGAAAATCTCGTAAGACGCGTCGCCTACGCGTAGCGTGTCACGGCTGCCGAAGCTGTTCGCGGACACGATGATTCGCCTCCTCCATAGACATTTGCTCAGTTGAATCCTGCCGCACCCCGGGAGCAGTAAGAACGTTAGGTGAACCTAACCCGCAGGGCCGCGCGGCGGATGTCTTGATGTCAAGATATCTCTAAAAGTATCTCGACATCAAGTTAAACCGGCGCCAGCCGCCAGAACAGCAGGCCGATGATGGCGATGGACAGCACGGGAGCCAGGATCTTCTGCTCGAACGTCTTCCCGGTCTTGATCCCGATCTTCCACGGCAGCACGAACCGGACCGACACCGGCCACAGCACCGGACAGCCCCGCTCGGTCATGCAGTCGCCGACGACGTGCACGAGGCAGCCGATCGCCACGGCCAGGCCCAGCCAGGCGTAGCCGACCCCCTGTGACAGGAAGACGGCGTAGAGCCCGGCGGTCAGGCCGACGTTGATCATCGCTGAGCCGAGCTTGTTGCCCGGGATGCCGATGCCGATCGCGCGCAGCGCCAGCCCGATGAGCAGCACGACCATGATGTCGCGGCCGATCGGATAGGTGTTGGCCAGCCAGTGCGCCGCGAACCCGAGCACCACCGCGAACACCAGCGAATGCGTCGCCCCCCGATGTCCGCCGCTCAGCCAGTTGACGCCCTTGCTCAGCAGCCAGGTGACCGGCCCGAACGTCTGCGCGATCGTCGCGCTCGGATGGTCGAGGTCGGGCAGCATGGCCGCCCCGGCGCAGATGATGGCGCCGGCGATGAACTCGGCCGGGGTGAGGGCGTTCGCCATGATCCCGGTCTCGATGAACCTGGAGGAGTCGGTCAGCATCGGGAGCGCGGCGAGCCCGGGCGCGAGTCCTAGCCAAGCGATGGCCCCGGTCATCGCATGCGAATGCCCCATCATGATCGAAACTGTACGGCAAAGCCGTTCTTTACGCGCGGAGACCCGCCTGGCGCGCCATCACAGTCACCTCGGCGCTACGGACTTTGCCGACCGCAGACCATCGCCGGCCATCGGGGCCCATCCGGGCCCATCCGGGAAATGTCCGGAAACGCAGACGAGGTCGTCTCCGCGGCGACAGCACCCCCCAGCCCTGCCGACGCGGAACGACCTCGTCTGCTCTGAACAACGACACCCTCCCGTCTCCTGTTCCCGTAATCCGCAACTTTTTCGTGATCTGTCTCACTCTGCCCTCCCGCTTGCGAACGACATATTGGCGATATATCTTTGAAGCATCGAGAACATTCACAAGCGTTCACAAGAAGGAGAGTTTGACATGACTTCCGCACAAGCAGCAGGGCGTCCGTGGCCCGAGCCCCGCGAGTTCAAGCGTGCCGCCCGCGAAGCGCTCAAGGCCGTGGCCGAGGCGTGGGAACAGGGCGGGCACCACCACCATCACCACCGCGGCGGCGGCCCGCACGAGGAGCGGCAACGCGGCCGGCGCGGATTCCCGCCCGAGTTCGGGCGGGGGCCCTGGGGATGGGGTCCCGGCGGACCGGGCCCGTTCGGGCACCGGGGCGGCTGGGGAGGCCGGGGTGGCCGCAAGGCCAAGCGGGGCGACGTACGCGCCGCGATCCTGGCGCTCCTGTCCGAGGAGCCGCGCAACGGCTACCAGATCATCCAGGAGATCGCCGAGCGCAGCGAAGGCGGCTGGAAGCCCAGCCCCGGCGCCGTCTACCCGGCGCTCCAGCAGCTCACCGACGAGGGGCTGGTCGTCGCCGCGGAGAACGAGGGCCGCAAGACCTTCCGCCTCACCGAGACCGGACTCGCCTACATCGAGGCGCACGCCGACGAGATCCGCGCCCCGTGGGACGAGATGCGCCCCGACATCGACGACAACACCGCGGACCTGTGGGACATCGCGCGCCAGTCGGCATTCGCGATGATGCAGGTTTTGCAGACCGGGAGCGACGCACAAATCCGCGAAGCGCGTAAGACTCTTGTAGAGACCCGGCGCAAGCTCTACCAGATTCTGGCCGACGGCGACCCGGGTGAGGAGTAACGCATGACCGGCGCCACCCTGGAAGGCCGGTACGGGGAGAGCGAGGAACCAGCCATGGACCCCAACGATCTCCGCATCGGCGACGCCGAGCGCGAACAGACGATGGCCGACCTGCGCGAGCACTTCGCGCAGGGCCGCCTCGACCGCGAGGAGCTGGACCAGCGCCTCGACCGGACGCTCGGCGCACGCACCGCGCGCGACCTGGCGCAGATCACCGCTGACCTGCCCGGTCAGCGGCGGCAGTACGACTACCGCGCGCCGCAGGGGATGCCTGCCCAGGCGTTCGACAAGGACGCCTGGCGGGCGGCGATGAAGGCGCACCGGCACCAGATGCAGTCGATGCGTCACGAGCGGCGCGACATGCGCCACGGCTGGGGGCGGCCGCGCCATGGGCCGGGGCCGTTCCTGCCGATCCTGTTCGTGTTGCTGATGGTGGGGTTCGTGTTCGGGGGGTTCGGCATCGCCAAGGTGCTGTTCTTCGTGTTCATCGGAGCCATGGTCTTCAAGATGATCCACCGGCACTCGCACCGCCGCTGACCCCCTCATCCCCATTTAAAGGCATATATAGGTCCGATCGTCGCCGTCGCCCGACGGGCGGCGATCGGCACAATTCGCGGCATGTTCCAACACCCGAACGGCCGGGCCACCGAACCGGACGCCCGCAACGAGGAGCTTTATCCGCTCTTCTGCGGTGACGACATCGATTTCGTGATCGGCGGTCTGGGCCGCATGAGGGCACGGGTTCCAGCGGTCGCCATGAGGGCACGGGTCCGTGAGTTCTGGCGGTCCGCATGACGAAGCGGCCCAGCTCCGCGGCCACTGACCGGTCGCTCGACGAACCGCCGCTGGGGCACGCGACGCGCCGGACGGCAGACCGTGACTTCGGTCTGCTCTGGGCCGGGCAGTCGTTGTCGCTGTTCGGCGACCAGTTCATGACGCTGGCGCTGCCACTGCTGGCCGTGACCATCCTGGGCGCTTCCCCGGCCCAGGCGGCGTTGCTGCCGTTCGCGCTGTTCGTCCCCTTCCTCCCGCTCGGCCTGCCGGCCGGGGCCATCGTCGATCGGCTGCCCCGCCGTACCGTCATGCTGGTCTGCGACGGCGTGCAGGTGCTGGCGTTCGGCGCGATCTGGGTGCTGGCCGCCCTGGGCGGGCTGACGTTTCCGCTGCTGTTCGCGCTGATCCTGATGAGCGGGTGCGCGGTGGTGTTCTTCCAGGTCGCGTACACCTCCTACCTGCCCAGCCTGTACGACGAGGCGGACGCGCTGCATCGCGGCAACACGCGGCTGGCCCTGTCGGAGTCGGCGGCCAAGGCGCTGGGGCCGATGGCGGCCGGGCCGGTCATCGCGGTGCTCGGCCTGGTCGGCGCGATCGCCGCCAACATGGTCAGCTTCGCGGCGTCACTCACCTCGCTGGCGCTGATCCGCCACCGCGAGAAGGGCACCGCCGAGCTGGGCTCCGGACGTGAGCCCGGCTGGATGCGGCGCGACATCGCCGAGGGGCTGCGGTTCGCGCTCCGGCACCCGGTCCTCCGGCCCGTCCTGGCGTGCGGCACGGTCTATGTCCTGGCACTGTCCATGGTCGAGACGAGCCTGGTGCTGTACTGCCGCAACGTCCTGGGCCTGTCCCCCGGCTGGATCGGCGTGGTGATCGGCGCCGCCGCGGCGGGCTACCCGATCGGGAACCTGCTGTCGACCCGGCTGATCCGCCGTCTCGGCTCGCCCCGCACCCTCGTCCTGGCCGCGTCGGTGTCCGTCCTGGGCATCGTCGCCATGCCCGCGCTCGGCTCCCTGGGCGGGACACCCGGCGCGATCGGGCTGGTCGCGGGGAGCATCGTGCACTGTGTCGGCGAGGGCGCCTTCAGCCCCACATCGATCACGATGCGCCAGGTCCTCACCCCGGCATCCCTGTTGGGCCGGGTCGGTTCGGTGCAGCGATTCCTCCTATGGGGTGCCATCGCGCTGGGCAGTCTGCTGGCCGCCGCGGCGACCGCTCTGGGTGGGCTCGCCGCCGCGGTGTGGATCGGCGCGCTGGGCACCGTCCTGTGCCTGCCCGCCCTGCTCCAGCGCGGCATCCGCGCGGCGATGACATCGGCTCCAGTCTCTGACGTTCAACAAGACGCCACAAAAGAGTCAAACAACAGTCAGTAAAGTTCCTGTGTGTCCCTTTATGGTGTGGATCAGCACTGATCCACGGAAAGGTACGCGGAAGAACATGCGGGTCGCTCAACTACTGCTCGCGACGCTGACGGCGTCGGCCCTGCTCGCCCTCCCCGCCCAGGCGGCCGACCGGCCGTCGCGACTTCCGGCGGAGGTGAACGGCGGGGCCTGGCCGTCGGGGCACGTACAGGGGATCGCGATCGACCAGAAGAAGGGGTTTATGTACTTCTCCTTCACCAACCTCCTGGTCAAGACCGACCTCGCCGGCAAGCCGGTCGGCTCCGTCACCGGCTTCACCGGCCACCTGGGCGACCTGGACTTCAACAGCCGTGACGGCCGCGTGTACGGCTCCCTGGAGTACAAGGCCGCCAAGTCCTTCTACATCGCCATCTTCGACGTGGACCGCATCACCAGCCTCGACATGAACGCCGAGACCTCCGACGTGGTCACGGCCGTCTACCTCAAGGACGTGGTGGACGACTACAGCGCCGACATGAACGGCGACGGCGTCTTCGACGGCGACACGGCCAAGACCCCGGACCACCGCTACGGCTGCAGCGGCATCGACGGCGTCGCCTTCGGCCCCGCGTTCGGCAAGCGCGGCGGCGGCGACAAGCTGACGGTCGCGTACGGCATCTACGCCAACGCCGACCGCCAGGACAACGACTACCAGGTCATCCTGCAGTACGACATCAAGCAGTGGCGCCAGTACGAACGCCCGCTCACCCAGACCGAGCCGCACACCTCGGGACCATCCCGCTCGGACGGCAAGTACTTCGTCCGCACCGGCAACACCACCTACGGCGTGCAGAACCTGGAGTACGACGGCCACACCGGCAACTGGTTCATGGCGGCGTACAAGGGCGTCAAGCCGCAGTTCCCGAACTACTCCTTCTTCATGATCGACGGCTCCAAGCCCGCCGTGATCAAGCCCATCGAAGGCCAGCCCCAGCCCGAGCGCGGCAAGACGCTCTCCTTGCTCGAGCGGGGTCTCCATGACCAGGCGACCGGCATCTGGGGCTGGGAATTCGGCGGCCAGTACGGCCTGGCCTCACTGGACGACGGCCGCTACTACGTCGCCCAGCAGGGCACGGTCGTGGAAGACGGGGTGACCAAGCAGACCGGCCTCGCCCAGCTCCACCGCTGGACCGGCAAGGCACCGGCACCCTTCGAGCGGATCCAGTAGCGGTCGCCTGGCTGGGCCGTGTCCTGACAGTGGTCCAGCCTGACCTGGCCCACGGCAACGACGCCATGTTCGGGGACGCACGACATGCGCGGGTGGCGATCATCCCAGTCACGATGATCGCCACCCGCGGCGGTCAGATGTCGTCTCCGACTGGCGTGGTGAAGTACGGGTGCTGCCGCAGGAACGCCAGCGACGCGGCGCTGCTCTCCGTCGGCGTGGGCAGGTTGGGCACGTCCACCTCGATGACGAACCAGCCGTCGAACCCCTCTGGGAGGGCGGCGAGGACGGCGTCGAAGTCGATCGCCCCGCGTCCCGGCTCGATCCAGACCTTCGAGCCGCCCGTGGCCGCCATGTAGTCCTCGTCACGTTCCCGTGCGGCGTCCGCGGCCGCGGCGTCGACGTCCTTCAGATGGACGTTGAGCACCCGGTCGGCGTAGTTGGCGATGACCTCCTCCGGCAGGGTACCGGCCCAGCGCAGGTGGCCGGTGTCGGGGCCGAACCACAGCGCGCTGCCCGCGGTGGCATCCAGTACGGCGCGTACCTCCCGCTCGACCTCCACCGCGGAGCCGACGTGGGGGTGCAGCCCGTACCGCACACCCTCGGCGGCGGCCGCTTCGGCAGCGGCCGCGAGCCCGTCGGCCACCACGAGCGTCCGGTCCGCGTCGTATCCGGTGCCGACGGCCGGGTGCGCGATGCGGTCAGGCAGCAGGTCGGTGGCGATGAAGGCGCTGTCCACGCCGAGCTCCAGGTGCGCCCGCGCGTGCCGCTTGATCGCCTCGACGGCCTCCCCGTGCCGATCCCGGTCGTGAAACGGCGCGGAGAAGTACCCGGGCGCGGCCGCGAACGAATGCTCCGCCAGCAGCGCGCCGTACTCCTTCGGGGTCATCTCCGGGGGCAGCTCGATCGTCAGATGCGTGAACCCCACCGCCGATAGCGCGGTCATCGCCTCCTTCAGGACCGCCCGGTCGAGCCGGTAGCCGCTGTCGCCGAGGATCCACGGCAGCGGGTTGATCGCGGTGCGGCGCACCAGGGTCATGGGAGTCTCCTCGCAGGCTGGTCGAAGGGGTAGTCCACGTACGCGAACGCCGATCCGTCCGGCGCCCAGCTGGGCACGTTGATCGTGCCCTGCCCGCCGTCGAGCGCGACCAGCGTGGTCGGCTCCTGCCAGGCGCCGACCGACACCAGCCGCAGCTCCACCGGCAGATCGGCGGGGTGCCCGGTGGTGCCCGGCGGGTAGCTGAGATAGACCGCGACGTCGCCGGTCGGAGCGACATGCGGGAACCAGTTCACGCGCTCGTCGAAGGTCAGCTGCGCCAACTCGGTCCCGTCCGGCCGTACGCGGGCGAGTTGGGCGTGCCCGGCCGTGGTGGAGAACTGCTCGGTGTTGAACACGATCCACTCGCCGTCCGGCGTCCACTCGCATCCGTCCGCCGGGCCCGGGTCGGTCGTGACGGCGACATCTCCCCGCCCGTCGACGCCGACGGTGTGGATGGTCGCCGACGCCCACCAGTTGTCCCCTTCCGGGGTCAAGCGAACGTAGCCGAGCCGCTGCCCGTCAGGGCTGATGCCGTGCAGGAAGTGCATCCCACCGTCATCGGCGGTGACGCGCCGCGCCGTACCTCCGGTGAGGGGGACCTGCCAGATGTGCCAGTCGTTCGCCGACGCGAACACGGTCTCCCCGTCGGGAGCGAGAACGTGGTCGTTGTTGACGTCCGGCAGCCCTTCCGCGGGGATTTCCCGGGGCGGCTCGGAACCGTCGGCGGGCAGGAGCCAGAGCTTCCCGTCGCCGTTGACCAGCAGCCGGCCGTCGGGCGTCCAGTTCGGCGCCTCGTAGAGGCGATCGCGCGACTCGGACACCGTACGCACGGCTCCGGTGCGGCGATCCCAGACGCGGATGCGGGCGCGCTGGCCGGGCTGCAACTGTCGCGTTGGCACCTTCTGGTCGCTCACTGGCCACTTCCCTCGGCCAGGTAGGCGCGAATGCCTTCGACGATGAGGTCGTGATCGTCCTGCGAGGACAGTCCGGAGGCGGTCGCCGCCGCGACGACCCCGGCTCCTCGAACCCGGATGGGGAACGATCCGCCGGTCACCGCGTACTCGGCGCCCAGCCATCCGGCCGCGACCGGATTCACCCCCATGGCGGACAGGCGGGCGTCCACCAGCGCGCTGCTGGCCTCCATACGCAGGACGACGGCGGCTTTGCGGGCGATCCAGGTGTCCTGGTCGGGGGTGATGCCCGGCAGGGCGGCGCGGAAGAGGATCAGGCCGGGCCGGCGGATGTCGATACCCACTTTGTGGCCGGCTTTCTGCGCAATCTCGGTGATCCGGGTGCCCAGTTGCCAGGCGTGCGCGTGGTCGAACGCGTCGAAGACCAGTTCCTGCTCCTGGCTTTCCAGCGTGGTGACGAGATCGGTCATGACAGCTCTCCTTCGAGTCAGGAGGCGGCGAGCTGGGCTCGCGCCTGGTCGATGGTGTGGAGGATCGAGACGGTCTCGTCCAGCGTGTGCACGGGCGACTCGGTACGACCTTCGCCGACGAACCTGGCCAGCGCAGTGGCCTCCCACGAGAGCCCGGCGAAGAGCTTCAGGTCCGTCGGGTCGCTCCAGGTGAGCGCGGAGCCGAATGGGTTACTTTCTGCGAGCGTGAAGGACGTGGGGGTGTAGAAGCTGCCATCGATGCTGATCGTCGCTTCCGACCCTGCGATCACTGCGGTCATCGGAGTTTTCGCCAGGATCGACGAGTACAGCGTGGACTGCGCGTCGCCCTCATGGGTGAGCACGAGCGTCGAGTAGGCGTCCACACCCGTCTTCGTCATGCCGCCGACAGCGACGACCCGGGTCGGGGTGCCGAGCACCATCGAGGAGAGCTGCACCGGATAGATGCCCAGATCCAGCAGCGCGCCGCCGCCAAGCTCGGGCCGGTAGAGGCGATGCTGCGGATCCGCCGTGATCGCCTGCCCGTGATCGGCGAGTACGACACGAAGCTCCCCGAGTACGCCATCGGTGAGGAGCTTGCGGATGACCGACGTCTGGGGCAGGTAGCGACTCCACATCGCCTCCATCACCAGCACCCCCGCGGCACGTGCCGCATCGGCCAGCGTCCGGGCCTCGGCCGCGCTCACCGTGATCGGCTTCTCGATCAGTACGTGCTTGCCCGCGGCGATCGCCGCCAGCCCGATCGAAAGGTGCTCGCTCTGCGGCGTCGCGATGTAGACGACATCCACCTCTGGATGCGTCACCAGCTGCTCGGTGGAGCCGAGCGCGACCTCGATGCCGTGCTCGGCGGCGAACGCAGCCGCCCGATCGGCCGAGCGGGACGAGACCGCCACGACGCGCTGCGCGGTGTGGGCGCGCAGCGCCTTGGCGAACTCACCCGCGATCCAGCCCGGCCCTACGATGCCCCACCGCAGCGACGGCTCCCCTGTGCCTGGCAGGTAGAGCTCGGGGTCGGGGAGATGAGAAGGAAGCATGTTCACTCCATGTCATCGACGTTCTAGAAAACTCACTTGGCACGAGCTAAAGTTACGCGCAGGTTAGCACGAGCCAAATTGTGTTGACCGAGTTTCTGGCGTTCGGCTACGAACTAAAGGAGGCGTCGATGTCGACAGAACTGCCGGCGCGCTCGCACACACCCCCCCTCCCCACCCAGCCAGTCCGCAACTGGTACCTCGCCGCCCTCGGGCTGGCGCAGTTCGGAATCTTCGTGGCGATCCTGTCGCCAGTGATCGTCAGCATGCAGCTCAAGGCGCAGGAGCTGAATCCGGACAATCCCGCATCCATCATCGGCACCGTGCTACCCATCGGCGCGCTCGGAGCCCTGGTCGGGAACCCACTCTTCGGAGCACTGAGCGATGCGACGAAGACGAGGTGGGGGCGTCGCCGACCCTGGCTCCTCGGCGGCGTCGTGGCGCTGCTGGCCGGCCTCGCCTGGGTCTCCGTGAGCACGAACGTGCTCACGCTGACCATCGCCTGGCTGGTCTGCCAGCTCGCGTCGAACGCGGCATCGGCGGCGCTGGTCGCGAGCTTCGCCGACAACGTCCCCGAAGCACAGCGCGGCCGCGCGTCCAGCGTCCTCGCTCTCGCGCAGAACGTGTCGATCCTCGCCGGCAGCTACGGCGCCGTCCTGCTCGTGAAGAACCTGCCCATTCTGTTCGTCGCGCCCGGCGTCATCGGCGTCGCCTGCATCATCGTCTACGTCCTCGTCACCCCCGATCGCCTCCCGGACACACCAGTCCAGCCGTTCTCCTTCGCCCGGATCCTCGGCACCTTCTGGACGAACCCCATCAAGTACCCCGACTTCGGCCTGGCCTGGTGGTCGCGGTTCTGCATGGTCCTCGGGGCCTTCATGTTCACGACCTATCGGCTGCTCTACATGCAGGGCCATCTGAGCCTCAGCGCGACCGACGCGGTCGCGGTGGTCGCCAACGGCGTGCTCTTGTACACGATCACCCTGTTCATCGGCACCGCCGTCGCCGGCTGGCTGTCCGACAAGCTCGGTCGCCGGAAGATCTTCGTGGCCGGCTCCTCACTCGTGTTCGGCGTCGGGCTGGTCATCCTCGCCTTCGCCGACAGCGTGAGCGTGTTCTACCTCGCCGAGGTCATCATGGGACTCGCTTTCGGCATCTACGCGGCCGTCGACACGGCTCTGGTCATCGATGTCCTGCCGGACCCCGACAAGCCGGGCAAGGACCTCGGCGTCATGAACATCGCCAACTCCCTGCCCCAGTCCCTCGCCCCGGCGCTCGGGCTCATGCTGCTGGGGATCGGCGGTGGCGACAACTACCCGGCGTTGCTCTGGGGCGCGGGCATCATCACCGCCATCGGCGCCGCGCTCATCATCCCCATCCGCGGCGTCCGCTGACCCCAGCCCATCGCCGCGGCCGGGCCGTGGCCGTGTCACCCGCACGTCACGACCCGGCCAGGCGGGGCCTGTCCGGGTTGCGGCGTTTCACCCGCACATCACGACCCGGTCCGGGCGGGCGCCGCCCGGGCCGTGGCATTCCTTCCGCACGTCACGAGCCGCCTCTCCAGGTCACGACCCGGTACGGGCGGGGCCTGTCGACTCGCGAACCACCAACTCCGTCCGCGTCGCACTCACTCGGCGCGGCTTGTCACCGCACTCGAGCCGCTCCAGCACCGACGTCAAGGTCGCCTCGACGGTGGCCTCGACATCCTGCCGAACCGACGTCAGCCGGTGGTACGACAGAGACGCCAGGTAGCTGTCATCGAACCCGACCACGGAGATCTCGCCGGGCACCGGCACATTCGCCTGCGCGAACACCGCCAGCACACCCACCGCGCACTGGTCGCCACAGCACACCAGAGCGGTCGGACGCCGGTCCCGCCCCAGGATCTCGCGCGCCGCGCTCGCGCCGTTCTCCTCGGAAAAGCCGCTGGAGAGCACCTCGACCCGATCCTCCAGCCCGAACGCGGCCATCGCCCCGCGGTAGGCATCGACCCGATCCCGGCCTACGTTCCCTCCAAGCCCGCCGACGTAGACGATGTCACGATGCCCGAGCTCCACGAGATGCTCGATCGCGAGACGAAGGCCCTCGACCTCATCCACGTGAACATTGTCGACGTCGGGCTTACGCACCCATTCCCCGAGCCACACCACAGGCACGAGATCACAAGCCTCCGCCAGGGCACTCGACGCCGGATCCGGATTGAACGCGACCAGCGCCTCCACCCGTTGCTCCATCAGCTCAGCGACAACGACATCCGTCGACCGCTCAACCGTCCGCGGGCCCAGCGCCAACCCGAAGCCCTCTTCCGCAGCCCGGACGAACAGCCGCTCCACGAAGCGCACCTGAAACGGATGGCGGATCTCGAACAACGCTCCGATCAGCCGCGTACGATTCTGGCGCAGCAGCCGCGCCGAGGCATTCGGCCGATACCCGAGCTCACTCGCCGCAGCGAGAATCCGCTCCCTCGACTCCGCGCTGGGCCCGGGAACATCCCGCATCACCAGCGAGACCAGCTGACGCGACACGCCCACATGGTCAGCGATGTCTTGCATCGTCGGCAGCCGGCCGGAACCCTTGTACTTCCGCGGCGTCCGCGCACCATCCACGCCGGTCGTCATACGTACCAGTCTCGCACGTGCTAATCGGCTCACGTGTCGCAAGCGAACCGGCCGCGCAGCCTGCCTTCCGCGACGCTGTCGATCAGCCACAGAAGCCGACCTGAACCCCTTAGGTCCTGGCTACGAGGCGTTCGGCATGGGGGCGATCGCGGCCCGACACGCCTTCGCCAGGTCGGAGGCGTCCGGCAACCCGCACCGCTCAACGCTCAGGGCGATCTCGACAGCCCGCCAATAGTTCGACGGCACGATCTCCCCGCTCTCGATCGCCGCCATGGTCACGTGAACGGCTTCGTCTGGTTGCTCGGCGGCCAGCAACGCGAGGGCCAGATCCAGCCGCGCCGGGGCAGCCCTACGCGGCCGGGGCGCCCCATCGTCAGAGGATTCGAGACGTGCCAGCACCTGACGGGCGTACAGCACCGCGGCCGGATCCCCCACCCATGACAACGTGGTCACCGTGTATGCGTCGCCACGCGGCCCGCATGGACCCACCCGCGCATATACGGACGGTCACAAAGTTAGTCGAGCGGATAGTTACCAGTTTCCTTTTAGCCCAGCACAATCTCCGGCGGCTATGTAAGAGTGCCTATGGGTGTCTCCGATGGCCATCGCGTCCGCTGGGTCGAAGCCATCTACACAAGTCACGGCCGACGGCTGTCGCGGCCATCAGTACTGTGGCGGTCGCGGATTGCCGCTTCAATCCGCAGGCCAACACCCGTCAAAACGGTGGCCAGAAAAACAGCCAACCATGGAAGCTCCGGGTTCATGGGATGCCTGAAGAGCTCCAGCGCTGCAAGGGCCAAGCCCCCCACAACAGCAGCTGATCCAATCATCCGTAGCATGGCAACCGGGGAAATACTAGCCTGCCCGGCCGCTCTCCGCGCTTCTCCCATGACCCAGATCATCCCATGCCGCCAACAGGATCCCCAAGCGCAAAGATGGCAGTTACCCGATTGCAATATTGGCCTGTTGATTCTCCGCAACGGACGCCCATCTCAACCTAGAGACTATCTCATGTCTACAATTCTCGCCGCTGCGATGGCCGATCCTTTTGAACTTCTGAGAATAGCCACTGGAATACTCTGCACAATGAAAGCATAGATGCGCCCGTCCGCTGCACTTTCTCGCAACACGGCGAGACTGAGGCCCTCAACCCCGAGCGCCGAGGTGTCACAGGGAAGCAAGTGTGATACCCGTTTCTGAAAACCGGCCATAGCCGACTGCACTTCCGATCAGAAGAAAGCCTCGCTGGGCGGAGCAGGAGAGACTGGATTCGCCCCATTCCCAGCCAGTCGGCCTAATGCTGTCGCCTTGAGGTACGAAAAGAACTACTTCTACTGCCTTTCTCGCTTCACATCTGTAGAACGCCGGAGGGCGGTACTGAAGCGTTGCGGTCCAAGGGGCCGGTCTCGGCGGATGAGCCGTCGGCGCGGCGGTGGGGGCGGTTTGAGTCCGAGTTGCAGCCTGGGCCGCTGGCCTGGGGCTATGTGCATCGGAGGGATGCGCGCTCAGGGGAGCACGGTGATTAGTATTGCCCGCTTGGCCCCACGCGGTGCTCGAATCGTGACTTCGCGAACTTTTGGTGGCTTTCGCGGATAATTATCAATTGTATACATGGCATGGCCGGCTTTGCATGGACGCACCAAGTGTGGGCCAGCGCCGTTTACTGTCCCGACCACCAATTCCCCCTCTGGCCCCACGCAATCTACAGCGACCGTGTAGTAAGTGCCGAGTTTTACCTTTGTGCGCCAGTAAGCCTGTCCTCCCTTCTCATCAGTGCGATAGAGCGCGACCTTTCCCTTGGCTATTTTCCTCAGGTCCATTAGAGGCCGCATTGTGTAGGGGAAGCGACTGGCCGAAGCAAGCGGAGAAGGGGGTTTCGCAGTGTTGGGCGGATCTTGGTCCGCCCGAACCTGCACCGAGCAACCCGCGAGGAGCGTTATAACCAAGACAACGATAGCTAACCTGCGCATCATTTTCCTTACCTCAATGGCACGCAGTCCGACGCCAGACCGTGCGGCAACCCTTGTCAAAACCGCGCCCAGCAAAACAGCCATGCCATGGGAGCGCCGGCCTACCTGAAACTCTCCGTAGGACGGTTCATCCACCCCGGAATGGCGCACGAGACAGCAGTCGAGCGGGCATGTTCAAGGAGCATGTGGACCCGTTGCCGACGACAATGGACTTGGAGTGATGCTAGCCTCCCCCTGCTCCAGGTTGCTCCCATCTACGACGTTCCGCAGAGACCCAAGGGCCACAGCGATGCTGCCAAGCACCAGCCCGATGCCGCCGAGCACCAGAATGGCCGGCCTAGCAAAGGCGGCTATAATAAAAGAAGTGGGGGTAGCCACTCCTTCCGAATTCCAGTATAAGGCAGGATTGTCGAAGACGGCCATATATAAGCCACGCGCCGTAAAGAGGAGCCCGGCAATCAGGAGCGTATTTCGTGTAGCAATCAGAAAGAATGAAGCACTCTTTCTCGTAGACGCCATGCATTTTTCCCATCTATTTCGGGTGGTTGTACATATGCGACCAGGAGGGGCCGATAGGCAACCCCTAGACAACATCGCGCGGGAATGCTCTAGCCGTTGCCCCTGCTTTCGACCCGGGAAATCATGCAAAGCTGCGGCAAGGGTTTGGATCCACCCTCGACAGTCGGTGACCTCTGCCGTTACATGATGGCAGAATGTAACTTCCCACTCGAGTCGGTGCCGATAATCGACTAGTTCGCAGTACGCCCCCTAACCGTTCGAAACACTCGGCCATTGCCGTCTTCTTGGTCCATACCGCCTTCAACCTGAAGACGTCCCCACCGTTAGGGTTTCGCGGTTTTACGGGGCCAACATTGTCGCACGACTTACACGTGGTCTCGACGGAATTAATTACCTCTCCAGATACTCTGGCGGCCCCACCCTCTGGCTGTCGATGGAAATGTTAAATCCTACTGTACCGTTGTCTCGTTTCGCGCTAAAGCACGCTTCTTGAGTCGATTTGATAACGAGATTATTTAGTACTCCAGCCGTAGATCGTGATCTTCATGTCTCACTCGCGGCTTGTCGACGATAATGGCTGGCCTGGGCTCGGGCCTGGTGACGGCGGCGCCAGGCGGACCAGCGGAGCCGGTGGGCTGCATCGCGCACGGACCGGACGACGAGCGTCGTGAACAGTCGCTGAATCTCGTTGCAGGTGAGCGGGATCAATCCGTCCGGGGCGAGATGGCGGGCGTGTTCATCAGCGCGGACAACGGCGAGGAAAGCGTGCGCGAGCATGGCCAGGGTGGTCCAGCGAGACCATGAGGTGAAGCGGCGGACCTGGTGCTCGTCCAGTCCGGCCAGGCCCTTTCCAGACTGGAAGGTCTCCTCCACCCGCCATCTTGACCCGGCAACCCGCACCAGCGTGGCCAGGGGCACCGGGACGGACGACCAGCAGCGGTAGTAGGCGAGTTCACCGGTGGTGCGGTTGCGGCGGATCAGCAGCCTGTGGCTGCCGGGCCGGGGTTCGGCCAGGCCGATGACGGCCCAGTCGTAGAATCGGTGCCCCTTGGCGCCGGCCCCTGCCGACATCTTCTGCCAGGCCCGTTTCGGCACCTTCGCGGCCAGGGCGTCCGCGCGGATCTTCCCCGCACCAGTGGTGACTTCAGCTGAGCAGGCGACGGCGAGCACGTAGCCGACCCCGCGCTCTTCCAGGGCGGACCGCAGCTTCGGGTTGCCGCCGTAGACCTCGTCCCCCGCGACCCAGCCCACGCAGTGCCCAGCATCGAGGAACCGGCCGATCATGCGGGCGGCCAACTCCGGCTTGGTCGCGAAGGCGGTGTCCTCGCCCAGGCCCGCGGCCCGGCAGCGGTCCGGGTCGCACGTCCACGAGCGGGGGATGTACAGCTCTCGGTCCACCACCGCGTGCCCGCGCCGGCCCGCATAGACCAGGTGGACCGCGACCTGCGCGTTCTCGATCCTCCCGGCGGTGCCGGTGTACTGGCGCTGGACGCCGACGGTGTGTGTGCCCTTCTTCACGTCCCCGGTCTCGTCGACCACCAGCACCGCATCCTCGTCATGCAGATGCTCACATCTCACGCACGTCATCACGCACGCGGTCGGCATCCCACCTGGCCCGGCCGAGCAGGTGCTGCATACCGTCCGGACTGGCCTCCCCGGCCCACTCCGCGATACTCCAGCAGTTCTTGCGTGGCAGGTCCGACAGCAGTCCCCGCACCAAGTCCCTCACCCGGCGGCGGGGTTCGACCCGCGCGAACCGGCCCGCTATCCGGGCCATCAGGACCTCGAACGCCTCCTGCCAGCGGGCAGGGTCTACGCTGTGGACCGCGGCCACCAGCTGATCTACGTTTGTCGACACAACTGACGATGATCAACGGTGGCCGGCTCCGTCTTTACGCCGTCCAGCAGTACAGGCGGTGGTCTCGCCCGCGGAGACCGTGAGCAAGCCGGGCCAGATCGCTCAGGAGCTGGGTCGCGATCTCCTGGTCAAACACTTCGCCATCCGCCGCCCGCTCCTGAACCCACAGCCGGCTGGCTTCGACAAGCCGGGACTGGCCGGCAGCGGCGAGTGCGTCCTGAAGGGCTTTGGAGGCGGCGAGGAGCATGGGGCCCTTGCCATCGCCAGGATCCGCGACGACTTCGGGCTCATCAGCAGCGATGAGCTCGTCAAAGCTCCGACCGGTGAAGATGCCCTCCCACTCGATCAGCGCTTCTTCAGCGTCGAAGTTGCCGTACGACAGCGACTCGAAAGCCCCGTCGGGGCCGCCATCCACAACCGCAGCCGCAGCTTCGTGACTCGGTGCCACGAAGAACTTGATGATGATGCTCACCGAGGCATAGTGCCTGCTCGGCCGCCCCTGGTCCACCCGCTGTCAGCGCGCAGACCGCGATCAGGCAAGCCGCTACCGCCCCGATCGAGGCAACCATGATCACGATCTACGGCTGGAGTATTACAGTTGCTTCACCCCATGGTCTTCTGGGCGCGCGAATTATTTAGGCTAGACAATCACAGGGATTCGGCTCACCATCCTTTCGCTTGCGTACACGAGCAGAGTTGCGTTCTCTTCACCCAGGACGCCGGCGAGACAGATGCCTAGAGGCGAGATCCGGCTCGGTTCGCGACAATTCGGTCTGGCAAACTATTGACCTACTCAGGTTGCGGCTGTTCAACTTCAGCTGCGGTTACCGTGAGCGACTGTTGCATATCGGCAAGCATTTTCTTTGCATATTGCAACGTGCGCACAGTCGCGTCTCGATGACGCGGCACCGAGCGAGGTGAACCCTCGTCGAACGCTACGGTGAACTTCGTGTCGCGATTGCGGATGACGAACCGTAGGACCTCGGCCTGGTCTCCCAGTTCAATGAAGCAGGTTGCGGGCCCGCGCCACCTAGGCTCCGCTCGGAGGCGCTGTTACCCCCATAAACGGACGGCCCGGGTGGCGTGCTCGATGAAGATCGGAGCGATGGACCCGCCTCCGGCGGCGACAGACCTCGACCAGTCGCTTGGCGCCCCTCAGCCCGGCGCCCTCCGGATATGGCTCCGCGCTGAATTGTTTCGAGTTTTTGAGAGCCCACCGAGTTGTTTTGTTCAGCGTGGAACGATGTCCAAGAACTTCGCCCATGCCACATCCGTGTTCGCGAACAGCGGTGGCAGCAGGTTGGCCGGCGCCGTGACGATGGCGCCATAGATTTTGCCTCCAGCGGCAACGGACCGCAGTTTCGCAAGGCTCAGATCATACTGTTCAAGGAGTGCATCGTCCTCCGGTTCGAGCATTGCAACCCATTCAGAGAACTGACTGACCGTCGCATGAGGATTCATGCACTCTTTGCCCATCCCTCGCTGGACGCAGCTCTGCCGGTCCCAAACAATAGGTTGATCGCCCATGTTCGCAGGTGCTATCAATATTGTCTGAGGAGGGAATTCTTCTGGGGCAACGCCGGCCAGGCCACGGTCTGTGATAGGCGACCTGAACTTCACAAGGACGTCTACATTGACGCTTGGCGCTGACTTGCTCAGAGCATTTATAAGTGCATGCGCGGCCTCGGTGGTCTGAGTGCCCATGCCGTCAGCCGCCGCCAGCAGTGAAGACAATCTATGCTCATCCACGCTGGGCATCGAGATCTTTCCTGAGGCGTTCAACCGGATCTCCGTCCGCAGCCAATCACCGCGTTCTAGTCCGACTGGCCTTCGAGGCCCGATTATGATCGGCATGATCGCCTTGTCCGACATATCCGCTTCACGGTTCAGCATGTTCGCGGTCTGCATCGCGGAAAAGTTAACGTGGTAATCAAAAGAGGTGACGGCGAAGGCGTTCAGAACGACCAACCGCAACCTATTCCTCTCAATATATTCCGCCCAAGGCGATCGTGGGATCGCCGAGTTCACCCAGATCGCAATGACCAAAAGGGCAATGCCCGCCGTCAATAAGTAAGCTTTTTTGGGCACCGAGTTCATGCCGGAAATTTTAACAGATGCACAAGCTCCCGGGAAGCAGGTTTCGCTTCCCGAGAGCTCAAACTACGGTGCCTACAGAGGCTGTACTTCGAGCGAGGAGCGGCGCGCTCTCGCGTTGCACTTCGTCACCTCAGGATTGATGTTGCCATAATCGAAGGATCTGCTCGCCTCCACGTACAGGGTGTGCGTGATGGGGAACGACTGGAAGCGCTTCTTTTTGAGCTTTCCGTTGTCAAGCCGGTCCCACGCCCTGAAATCCCACGCCACACGGCTGGTAAGCGTGTCCGGGTAGCGACGATCTTGCAGTCGTTCAATTTGCCTTGAGGGCAACGTCCGACAATGAGCGGGTAGTCGTCCTGTAGTTTATGGTTCCCGATTTTTCCTTTCGCCATAGGGCTGTAGTTCTGACAGTCTTCGCCAGCCGCGGCGGCCAGGGTCATGCCACCAGAAAGGGCGACGTCTCCGATATTCCCGGGGCTGACCTCGAGGTTAGCGCTCTGCGAGTAATCTTTGCGCTGCCAGCCGAAGCAGGCGCTGCTGAGTATCCATTCACGCCTGCGATTGATCAGGCGTTTTGGGGTGGCATCCAGGGGTTTCCGGCCAGAGCGTCACGGAGGGCGTCGAGTGGGTGGATGCCGTGGTTGCGGGCGGTGCCGAGGTAGGAGCGGATGAGGCAGTAGCGTGCGGCGGTGCGTACGCTGCGCCAGCATCCGCCGATCTTCATCTGCAGTTTGACCATGCGCTGTGGCTGCTCGGCGGGGTTGTTGGTGAAGGGCACGGCGAAGTCGGCGGTGATGCGCCACACCTGGGTGGCCCGGATCTGCAGCCGTCTGGCCAGGGTGTAGCCGGGATGTCGGCCGCTGGGCCAGTCGCGATGGGTGTTGGTGGCGATGCCCCAGGCCACCGCCTCGTCGTAGCGGGCGCGCAGCTCGTCCAGAGCCTCCGCCTCCATGGTGGTGGCGCCCTCGGTGCGGGCCTTGGCGACCGCGGCCTTGGCGTCGGTCAGCGCGCTCATGACCGGCTCGGTCCAGCAGCGCTGCACCCGGCTGCCGTCGCCGTCCAGCTCACCGATACCGCGCAACGACCTGAGCAGATGCGCGCAACACAGCTGCACTGCGGCCAGGTGGGTGTCGTACTTGGCGTAGCCGGCATAGTCGTCGCGGACCAGGGTGCCCCGATAACCGGGCAGAATCCCGAACCCATCGAGGGCGTCATGGCCGCGCCCCGCGGCGGCGCCGAACCACAGCAGCCGGTCGGCTCAGGCGGTGTAGATGTACAGCAGCCGATCCTCATCGTCGGCGGAGACGCGGGCCGGGGTTTCGTCGTGGTGCAGCACCGGCGCGGCCCGCAACGCGTTCTTGAGTGCGCTCTCGAAACCGGTCAGGTGGTCGGCGACGCGCTTGACCAGCCCATCGGTGAACCCGGTGGAGACCGGCGCGTCCAGCAGCACGCCCATCAGGTCGGCGGCCCGCTCAACGCTCATATGCCCGGCGCAGGCCAAAAGTGCGGTCGCCGCACGGACGTTGGGGCCGTAGCAGCAGGGCCCGGCCAGCCCCGCCGGGGTGGCCGCCTTGGTCACCCGGCGGCAGGCCGGGCAAGCGACCTGGAGCAAGCGATACTCGGTGACCTGGAGTTTCACCGGCGCCGTGTCGAACACCTGCACCCGCGCATCGACCTTCCCTTCCAGGCCGGCCAGCGAGTGGCCACACCCGCAACAGCTGGGCGGGCCAACCGTGGCGACCTGGTCAGGACTGGTGCGCCAGGCCAGAGCGCGACCCTCATGCCCCGGCTGCCCACCACGCGGCCGGGGCGAGCGCTTCTTGGGCTTCTTGGCGCGCTTGGCCCGCGCCGCCGGACCGTCCGAACCCGGCGGCATCGAGGAGTTGGACGAATCCATCCCCACCCGCCGCTTCAACTGCTCGACCTCGGCCATCAACGCGGCGATCACCCTGTCCCGCTCGGCCAGCGCAGCCAGCAGTTCCTCACGACTCCAACTCGCGGGATCGGGGGCCACCAGCCCAAAGTACGACGACCAACACCAAGATCCCCATATTCAGCGGAAACCGGCGCGTCTACCCCAAAACCACCCTCAGCTCAGCGGCAGGCGTGAATGGATACCTGGATGCCACCCCAAAACGCCTGATCAATCGCAGGCGTGAATGGATACGGCTGTGGGCGTGGGTGCGATCATGGCTAGCCTGAAAGGCTTTTGCAAGACGGCGTTGATTATCTCCCGGCGCGGGCGCTTCTACGGACGTCCGCTGGCATTTGACTCGGGCAGCAAGGGATCGATCAGGTCCCGCTGAACTCTTTCATATTTATGACGGCGTACACAAGCATCAAGATAACCGCCACCGCGACGACAAAATTGACTAGCAGGCAGAAATTGAGATTAGAATATATAACAATTACCGAATATACAGCGGCCAAGCTCTCTGCCACGAGAGTCGCGATGCCGACCAATCGTCTGTGCGGTGAGATTAATCCAGCCAAGCAAGCAGGAGCAACGCTTACCAACGAAAAAACAGAGAGGGGCGGAAGCAGTAAAAACTCCAAACTCGCAGACGAGCTCGACAGAATCAAAGCCATTTTGGTCACGAGACCAAGGAGCATAACGGCCCCCTGCGTGATCATAAGGACCTTAGCCAAGCGCAAAACTCTAGATAACAGATCGATCTGCATTCGTTTTGACATTGACATTTCATTCTTTTTGGCCCGAGTTTGCCGGTGAGGCCATGAGGGCCTCACCGGCAAACCGACTAGTAGATCGTCGTTGCCCTGAACCAGCAACTCTGCATGAACATCGGGTCGGAGAATTCAGCCCCATCGGAACGCTTGTATTGAACAGTGGCGTTCATGACATGCCGAATACTATCGAACCAGCATACGCCGAGAATGCCATCAGTCAACGGCGAATGACCGAACTTTCCCAGGCGGCGGTGTTTGGACGCGCTGCGAGCCGTCACTTCCCTGGATTGAGTACGTGGCCGAGTCCGCTGTTTTACTGAAGCCGGCTGCCGCGCCACCGGGATCAATGGACACGTCTCCTGCGGTGAGCGAGAACTTCGCCGTGCTGCCGACGCTCAGCTTTATATTCTTGAGTAGTGCCTTATTTTTCTTATTGGCCTTGAAGGCTGGCGTAAGATTGAGGGTGGCCCACCCTTGAAGCTCAGGGCGATTTCAAGGTCGCCGCTGTGAGGTGATGGTCACGTGATGTCCGGATCCATCGTCGCTACATAGCGTGACCGCAGAAATAATGATGACCTTCCGTCTGTGATCATGGAGTTCTCTACGCTCCCAGATCACGACAAGAAGGTCATCGGTGCCAGTTTCCCATGCCCAAGCCAAGGTTTCGTCGCTGCTGGAGATGATCGCGGGCATCACCGACCCGCGCGATCCACGCGGAGTGCGGCATCCGCTGGTGGCAGTGCTGGGAGTGGCCGTCCTGGTGACACTGGCGGGAGCGGCCAACTACCGGGAGATGGGCTCGACTGCGGCGGATCTGCCTCAGCGTCTGCTTGACCTGCTGCGCTGCCGCCGCCATCCGGTCTCGGGCCGGTGCTTGGCGCCCAGCGCCGCCACGCTGCGGCGCGTGCTGATCGAAGTGGATGCCGACGCGCTGGACGCCGCCGTGGGCGCCTGGCTGCGCAGGCACGCGGCCTGCCATGCGCAGGGCTGGACGATCGCGCTGGACGGCAAGGATCTCCATGGCAGCTGGAACGCCGACGGGCGGCTGGTGCTGTTCTCGGCGATGACCCACCGCCGCGACGGGCAGGACGCCATCGTGCTCGGCCAGGTCGCCGTGCCCACCGACACCACCGAGACCACGCAGGTGCGCACCCTGCTGGAGACCATGGAACTGGACCTCACCGGGGCGCTGGTCACCGCGGACGCGGCACACACCTGTGCCGAGACCGCACGCTACCTGGTGGAAGAGGCAAACGCCGACTACTTGCTCGCCGTCAAGGGCAACCGGTCCAGCCTGTACGCCGCCGCCGTCACCGCAGCCCGCGACCTGATCGCCGGCGACCCACACCATGTCATCACCGAACGCGGTCACGGGCGCATCAACCGGTGGGCCACCTGGGCCGCCACCATCGATGAAGACCTCGGCCTACCGCACGCCGCGCGCCTGGCCGTCATCCGCCGCGACGTCGCCGACCTGGCCGGATCCCCTCGCAGCAAGGAAGTCGTCATCATGATCACCAGCCGCGCCCACCTGTCGGCAGCCGAGATTTCGGCGCACACTCGCACGCACTGGGGCATCGAGAATCTGGAGCATCGATCCCGCGACACCGTCTGGCTCGAAGACGATCACCAGGCCTACCTCGGTCATGGCCCACGGGTGCTGGCCACCCTCCGCAACCTTGCCCTCGGCCTGTTCAGTATCCATGGCATTTCCAAGATCAAGGAGACCGTTCAGGCGATTGGCCGCAACCCTCTCCGAGCTATCCCACTGATAACACAGAGTCACATCGAACCGTCAACCGTTCGACTTTGAAATCGCCCTGCTTGAAGCTCCTCTACTTTCATGCTCGTAGGCCCTCCCCAGAGGTAGTTATGCCTACCAGACCAACGCAGGACCCCTCCTACTTCGACGTCCATCCCTGACATAACATTCTGCTTTCCGTAGGTCTGGAAAGCGCAAACGTCCTGGCCGAAGTCGCAAAGCAGTCGGAAGTCCGTGACTACATCGCCATTCTTCTGAGATCCGCAGAATCCTAGTGGCGTGGCAAGGGTCCGTGCAGCCGAACTCCCGCCTTCGCACCCTCCATTCGACTCGGAACCGTCGATAATCATATCCATGCCGCTGATGTCGACATCAGGCGAGACGGACACAAGTCTCACTTGCCCGCAGGCACCGTAGGAGTAGTCGAACGAGTCGCTTAAGTTGGTAGGCTTGGAGATCTCGTTGCCGGTAGACCTGGACAGGCCGTCGCCACCACTGCTAGTGGTGATATCTGTCCAGCTGCGATGGAGCGTGGCTCGAAGCGCGAGCGTTCCATCTGGGGCATTATAGGCGAGTACGTCGCTGAGGGACACGGAGAAATCTGTCCGCCTTGTATGGCTCTTATCCAGCCCATCCTTTTCGGCAGTGAGGATCGGATTGGTGAGAGATAGCTTGGCGGTAACAGGATTGCGAGGGTCCAGAGCCGCCGAGGCTGTCGACTTCTTATCAGCATTCTTGTCTTTGACAGCCCCGTAGCTACTGGACCAGACATCAGGATAGCTGCCCTCTACGACGCCGCTCTGGCGCAAATAATACTCGGTCACTGTAAGTTTGAGCGTCTCTATGCTCGTGGCCGACGGACAATCGGCAGTCGTTGGAATGATGAGGGCTTTGGGCGCCAGTGAGATTGCCTCCCAGTCTCCTCTGCCGAAGCGGGTGCGAGCCGCAACCTTAATTGTGTAGGTATCACCGTTGGTGAGACCGGTTATCGTGATCGACGGCTGCTTGGGCTGCAGGGTTTGAACGGTAGTGCCTCCTGAAGACACTACCTCGACGTCGTAGCCGTCGAGCATGGCAAGCGACCCATTGTTTTGCGGCAAAGCCCAGCTCGCGATAACCCCACCATCGCCTGGCTTACCAGAAAGGTCGCGGACCTTGCTCGGCGGACCTGCTGGTAGGTAGCCGACCTTCAAGGTGGGCCGTGTCACGGCACTAGACGCGTTGAACGATATTGTTGTGGGGCTGTCCGACCGGAGCAGCATCCACGACTGCTCATCGCCGACAATATCCGCTTGCGCCTGTGCGCCATCGGTCGAATATTTCGAGGCGGAATTCGTTGTCTCCACCAGATTGGCGGTGGTGGTTTGCTCCGTAACAGAGGAATCCAGCCGCGTCATCGTCACTTTGGCACCCTGAGGACACGGACCTCCCGAACAAGCGGGACTTCCCAGATCCAAGAGGGATTCAAGAGGAATCACACCCTCAGGTAACTCGTTCAGCCGAACCTTCACCACGCTGACCATGTTGTCGACGCCAGACCCGCCGACCTGGACCGAGTCGCTGTCAGTGAATGGGCACGCGCCCCCATCACATGCGTCTGCGCCGGCCTTCGCCGTCTTCATGACGAAGCTATCGTTACCCAGCGTAAGATACCGGACGTCTTCCACCGGGTCGGGAGGAGGTGTGCCGGGAGTGGTGAAACTGACCGGAGCGGTCTTGGAGGTGCAGACCTCACTGGCGGGGCTGTCCGCAACAGGGGGCGCGACGGACCGTGCGGCTGCCGAAGGAGTGGTGGGGGTGATCGGCGTGTTCATGTCGGTCTGGAGTTCGGCGGCGGTTTGCGCGCGGTTGTAGACGCGTACTTCGTCGATCACGCCCTTGAAGTATTCGCCGTAGGCGGTGTTGCCGCCGATGTGGAAGGCGCTGCCGTCGTCGAGCAGATTGCCTGTGATGGGATTTTGGCCAATCTGGCTGCCGTTGACGTACAGCCGTGCGGTGGTGCCGTCGTAGGTGACGGCGAGGTGGCTCCAGGTGTTGACCGGCAGCGATCCACTTCCTGGGACCGATTCGAGATCGTCACCGATGGTCAGCAGACCCATGGGCGTGGAACCGTTGGAGGCGTACAGGCCGTAGCCGAGATCGTCGAGCGTCGCGATGTCCTTACCCATGACGGTGCGATAGCCATCGACGGCGCTGGGCTTGACCCAGGCCGACAGGGTCAGGGCGTTGGTCATCTTCAGCGAGGGTGAGTGGTTGACGGTGACCCAGCTGGAGGTGCCGTTGAAGGACAGGGCCTTGCCGTACTTGCCGGCCACCCAGGAGGTGCTGGTGGAGGTGCCGTTGTTGGTGCCGGTCTTGTCGGCGACGGCGGTTCCGGTACCCGCGTCCATGCCGTAGGCGGCAACCAGGCCGCTCGGCGTCGGATTCGGAGTTGGGGTTGGCGTTGGGGTGGGCGTGGGCGTGGGCGTTGGGGTCGGTGTCGGCGTTGGGTTGGGTGTTGGGTCAGGGCCGGGGCTGGAGGAGTCAGGCCCCGTTGCGCAAGCGATCATCTGCCACTTGTAGGTACGCCCCGGCTGTACGGTGTTCGCGGGGACTTGGTACGAGGCCCGTTCGCCGCCGTTGACCGTACGGGTGCCGAGTGGCGCTGAGCCGATCGGTACGCCGGTGTTGTCGTACAGGTAGTACTTGGCCGTGACGGAACCTCCAAGACGGCCGGTTGACCATGCCGGACAAGATCGGCTGGGTCGGGTCGGCCATGCCGGTCTCGGTGTCGCTCGGCAGCATCGGCGCGTCCGAGGTGATCCGGTAGGCCGGGCTCTCGTTGCACGACGGCGGTACGACGCCGCTGCGGCACGCCTTGACCACGAACTTGAAGCTGGCCGGGTTGTCCAAGGTGAACACCTTGTCCAGCACCTGGCCCGACGGGATGTTGTTGTGCGTCGTGGTCGTCGGGACGCCGACCATGGTGCGGATGTCGGCGGCGCTCAGCACGCGCTGGTAGACGTGGACGTCGTCCACCGCGCCCTCGAGCTTGCCGTCGCCCTCGAGGATCAGGCCGCGGCCGATCTGGAACTTGCCGCGGGCGTTCCAGTCCACAGTGTGATCGCCCTCGGCTGCCAGCTCGCCGTCCACGAACAGGCGGACCTTGTGGGCGGTGGCGTCGTATTGGGCGGCCACGTGCGTCCACTGGCCGATCTTGGCCAGGTTCTTGGACTGGATGACGCGCTCGTGGATCGCGTTGGGGATGTCCTGGGTGACCATGGACAGCAGCCAGCGCTGATCGTATTCGGGCGCGTCGGAGGTGGTGTAGGCCAGGGTGAAGCCGGGCCAGTTGACGCCCATCTGCGAGAAGATGGCCTGGTCGGCGGTACTGCTGTCCAGGCGCACCCAGGCGGCGGCGGTGAAGCTCTGGTTGGTGTTGATCACCGGCTTGGTGGTGGCGGCGTACGCGCCGCCAGTCATCTTGACGGCCTGCCCGAGCTGGCCGGGAACGCGGATGTACGAACCGGTCAGGGTGGCGGGTGCAGTACCGGCGGAGTCCGTGGCGGTAGCACCCGAGGCCTCATCCAGCTTGTAGTAGGCCGCTTCCCCAGTCGGCAGCTGCGGCGCCGGCGGGGCCATGGTCGAGTCGTTGACCGTCACCGTGTAGTCAAGGTTGGTCGCCTCGGGGACGCGCGAGTTGTAGGACACCTTGACGTTGGTGCTGCGCGCGATGGCGTCGTTACCGCTCATCGAGTCGATCGACTCGGCGCTCACTGTGGGGATCTCGGGCGGCAGCACCCAGTCGACGCTCAGCTTCGGCGGCGTACCACCAGTGTTGGACTTCGAATAGAACGTGAAGTCCTCACCGAAGTTCTTCGTGACAGGACTCTCCTGCGTCAGCTTGAGCGTCAGTCCGTGGTTGGGGGTGCCTGAGGCCCACAGCCCGGCCATCGTGGTCAGGTCCCAGCTCCACACCGCTCCGGCCGTACGCGGCAGTGAGCAGGGATCGATCGAGGCGCGTCCCTCCCCGGTGCTGGCCGGCTGGTCGTCCCACCAGACATCGTCAGCGACCCAGGCTTCGGTGATGCGCTGCGCGGCGATTCCCTGGAACTCACTGCAGTTGATGACGTCCAGACGCAACTGCATTTGCATCGTGGCCTTGACCACCTGCCGCCCCGCGATCGGCGCCGTGTCGAACGCCATCAACGTCCGGCCGATGCGCTCCTTATAGGCGGGAGTACAGCCCGTACCTGAGCACTCCTTCCAGTTCGACCGGCTCACGACGCCGGGGGCGCGCTGTTCGTCGGGAGACCGGACCCCGACCTCTTTGGTCACTCCCAGGGTCGTGGTGGGATCGACTGTGACCGGGTACTGGGTGGCCGGGTCGGCCAGCCATGCGGTGTCCGGCTTGAGTACCAGTACGGTCGATGCGTCCTTGCCCTCGACCGTCGTGTCAATCTTGGCCTGGCGGCCGGGGTGCTCAGCGCTCGGCTTGTCGGATGCCGCATCCCACATCAGCGGCGTCGGCGCCGAGGCCACCTGCTTGCCCTTGGCGGCCGTCAGCGAGAGGCCACCCGACTTGGTCGTCTTGAGATCGAGCCCGCGAGCCTGCACCGGGATGCGGAACTCGACCGCTCCGGTCGGCCGTTCGCGTAACACGATGTCGTGCCGGAATCCGGTAGGTAGGGCCGTCACTACAAGGTCCGCCGATGGGCCCGCGGCTCCTACGTACGTGGCTACGTTGCCCTTGATCTGAGGGCGTGGCAACGCCGTCGGCCAGGACAGCCCGAACGAACGGTCCCTGCCCAGCTTCATGGTCGCGAACGGTTGCGTGCCGCCGGTCGACAGGCGCACGCCACCCTTGGCGCGCTTGGGCCGTAGCACCCCGTTCTGCTCGATCAGGGACGTGTCGATCCACGCCCACGAGCCGTCTCCCTGCTTGAGCTGGGCAGGACCGGAGTACGACTCCGTCGCCAGATGGCGGTCCGGATAAGCCCATGTACGCGACGTCTCGGTGAACGCCGCCTCCACGGGAACCGCCTCGTTGCGCCTCACGGCCTCCTCCACGGCCGCGCGTAAGACCGCGTCCGGATCCTCAGGGCGAGGGAAGGTGGTCTTCGTGGAGGCGGGAGCGATCCCACCAGTGCCGTCCGGGACCGGGTCGGCCATGGCCGAGACCGTTCCCGCTACCAGCAGCGATGCTGCCACCGTGAGCACCGTCGCCAGGGCGATCTGTCGGGACGGTTTCCCGCCCAATCTCTTTGTACGTGGTAACTCGCTCACTAACACCCTCAATCAGGGATGAGTCGACATGACACAAGATCAATATCCTCACCTGATCAAGCCGACAAGAGTGAGATGGATCACTCAAAATTCGAACACATTTTCTGTAACATCTGGAGCCCCAGGACGATGGGCGTGCCCTGTGAGAGCAAGATCGGGCCCTGGCAAGCGACAACACCGGCCGCCTTCACCGCCCCAACCACGCCACCAGGATGGTTTCGGACACACACATCGAGGGGCATCTACAGGGCTTGATCTTTATATCTGTCTTACAACGCCAGCCAACCGACACATGCGGCCGTCGGCGCTCCCGGCCCTGGGCCGCCCCCGCGCTTCATGCCGCGGCCCGGAGAGGGCGGCGCTGGAGGTCGCACGTGGCCAGGAAGAGGAGCACGGACCAGACCGCGCAGTAGCCGCCGTAGATCGCACCGCCGCGATCGGTGAGCAGCGCACCGCCCAGCATGCCGACCGCCCCCACCGCCGCCATGGCGGTGCACAGCCACAGCAGGACAAGCAGGACCACGCGCGGCCAGCGCCTGTCGAAACGTACCTGGGCGGCCAGCAGGAACATGATGATCAGCAACCCGCTGTCAGCGTTGGCCCACTGAGCCGACGCCACCTCGCCTGGCCCGTAGCTCTGGTAGCTCTCGGGGGCGACCTGCGGGCCGCCCGTGACCCCCAGCCGCCCCTCCAAGGCGAAGAACACCTTCGACACCACGTAAAGCCCGGTCCAGCCCATGGCCGCGTAACCCATCATCCTCATGGGCGACGACTCTGCCAGCCACTCGAGCCGTCCAGACTCCCCCGTTCGGGGGAGACCGCCCCCCATAGAGGGGGATCACCGTCCTAGTGGGTCACGCCTCGATGGTGCGAGTGATCCACGAACGGTAGTGGGTCACGTCCGTCCAGATGCCGACCCCCGGCCCGCCGTCGGGGTTGGTGGAGCAGCCGGCGCCGCCGCCCATCCGCTCGTCCACGTCGTCACCGTCGCGTGAGGTGGCTCCGATCAGCTCCCACCGGCCGGCGATCTTGCGGATCTGCGGGCCGCCGGAGTCGCCGTGGCAGGCGCTGGCCGCGCGCCCGGCGCTGTCGCTGGTGCACAGCTCGGTGCCGCTGTTGAGGTCGACGCAACGGTTGTCGGATACGCGTACGGTGTCGAGTTCCTGCAGCTTCTCAGAACCGTTCTCGCATCTCGCCATGCTCTCGCAGGTCATGCCCCAGCCGATGACTCGGCTCGGGTCGCCCACTCGGCCGGCGCTGTCGGCGATGCGGATGGGTGCGAGGTTCACTCGCCGGTCCAGCTGGATCAGCTCCAGGTCGCCCTTACGCTCCCCGTCCGAGTCGCGTCCGCTCCAGTCGGGATGGGTGACGACCCGCTTCACGCGGGCGACGACTCCGCCCTTGTCCCGGTCGAGGGAGCCGATACGTACCCGTGTCTTGCCGGGTTTCATGAGTCCCTTGCAGTGGGCGGCGGTGACGACCCAGTCGGCGGCGATGAGGGCGCCGCCGCAGTGGTGGTTGGGCACTTCGCTCAGCCGGAAGGACGCCATGAACGAGTAGGGCTCAGTCGCGTCCCTCCCTCCGATGATGGCGGCGTGGTTCACGCCCGCAGCGGCCGTGGTGGTGGTGATCAGTGCGAGCCCTAGAGCCATGAGGGTGGCCAGCGCCATTGATCGCCTGCTGATTGCCTTGAACACAAGTCTCCTATCAGTTGGGGCGGCTGAGGAGACACTTTGAACGCTGCGAACTCAACGTGATGGCAGCCGCACCGGCCCGTGATCTGAGGGGGAAGGGGTGTTACGTGGCTGGTCAGAGGCACCTGCCACAGGCCAAGGCTACCTGCGGGTGCAAATGGCCGGTACCGAACGTGATCAAACGATCACTCCACGATCACCGCGTGACCATGCTGGTCAGCGGTCCGCGATGAGCATTTACGTCAGCGTCCGCGATGAGCGCGTACGTCAGTGGTCCGCGATGAGCATGTACGTTAATGGTCCGCGATGAACAGGAAGTTCCGGGGGAAGCCCATGACGTCCCGTGGCAGCGGCGGATCCCACGGCCACCGGCCGTACGAGGCGCCCTCCTCCCCGGGGGTCTTCAGCTCCGTGACCCGCCAGCCGCATCCCGACAGGAACTCCTCCGGCTCGTCCGTGCCGAACAGCCACGGGCAGCCGTCCTCCGTCAGCCTGCGCAACCCTTCCGCCGAGAACTCACTGATCATCGACTGGTGGCTGAGCAGATCCCCGGCGAGCACGCTCCCCGGAGCCGTGATCTCCGCGACAAGCTCCACCTGCCGGCGAGCGTCAGGCTCCGGCATGTAGAACAGCAGCCCCTCCACCACCCACAGAGTCGGCGCAGCCGGATCCCAGCCGGCCTCCCGAAGCGCCTGCGGCCAGGCGCCGGTCAGGTCGGCGCCGACGGCCCGGCGAGCGCAGCGGTGCTGGGCGCCGAGTTCGGCGAGCCGTTTGTCCTTCTCCTCCAGCAGGTCGGCCTGGTCGATCTCGTACAGCACGGTCTCGGGAGGCCACGGCAGCCGTACGGAGCGCGTGTCCAGGCCGGCCGCCAGCAGCACGACCTGTCCGAGGCCGGAGCGCTCGGAGATCACGTCGTCCAGATAGCGGGTCCGGATGGCGATGAACTCGCCGACGCCCGGGTTGTCGTAGCGAGCGAAGAGGGTCGTGCCCTCCTCTCCGGCGAGCTCCCCCGCCAGGTGGTCGGTGAAGATAGCGTCTTCGCGTCGCGACTCCTTCGCCCTGGCGGCGGCCGTCCAGCGGGCGGTGGCGGAAACAGCGTGCATCGGCACTCCTTCGGAATGAAGATCATCAGAGTGAAGATCAACGGCGCGGGCTGCGTACCTGTTCCAGCAGGCGCCGCATCTGCTCCGGGATCCGGGCCGGAACCAGGTGGCCGTTCTCGTCAGGACGTACGCAGGCGATCCGCTGCTCCCCCGTGGCGACCAGTTCCTCTCCTCCGTCTGGGAGCTGACGCCAGTACTCGTAGGTCATCACCGACTGGGTCTGGCCCAGCTCTCCCTGACGCATCCTGATGATCACCTCGTCGAAGACCGCCAGTTCCCGCAGGTAGTCGCAGTGGCAGCTCACGGTCAGCAGGCGCACCCCGTCGGCGAACCCGGCCACCACGTCGGGGACGAAGTCCCGCAGGAACATCTCCCGGGCGCGGCCCTGCCAGCGGATGTAGTTGACGTAGTTGACGTTCCCGAGCAGGTCGGTGTCCTCGATGCCCACGACGTGCCGGTACTCGTACGCGTCCCCGGTCATCGCAGCTCACCCGCCTTGCCGGCGTTCGGGTCGGTCGCGGCCAGGATCGCGAGTACGACGGGGGCTGACACACCACGCAGCCTGGTGGACATCGTCAGGATCCGGTCATCACCGGCGACGAGCCCGACCCAGCCGCCTTCCCGCGCCGAGTCGAACGTCACCGCGGCGTCGACTGGCCGGCCCGCCTTCACCAGGCACTCGGCGGCCGTCCAGACCCGCGTGGCCGCGGTGTCGAAGTCCTCCCCGGTCTCGTCCGCGACGGCCTCGGCCAGCGCGAGCCGGTCCGCGCCGAGCAGCGTCGACCAGGTCTGCCTGCTCCGGGGCGTGACCGTCTCCAGATCGCACCCCGGAGTGGTGGTCGCCATGGTGATGCCCGCCGAGTGCGCGATCGACACGGTCTGTCCGCCCAGTACCTCCGGCTTGCCGTCCGGGCGCCAGACGACCTCGGCCTCGGCTCCGAACAGCCGCTGGATGGCCAGCCGGCTGGCCTGCCGCCGCTCCAGTCCGTCGCCGTCGGTGTCGAACAGGACGCGGCCTGCCAGGTTCTGCTCGATGAGTACGTGCTCCAGGTACGAGCCCAGCAACATGGGGACCCACTCGCGGGGCACCTCGTACTTGCTGACCAGCTGCGTCCGGAAGCCCTGCCAGGTCTCGATGACCTCGCCCTCCCGGTCGGTGACCTCGATGTCCCAGCACTTGTCGTCGAAGCGGTGCCGGATGTAGACGTCGGTCGGCTGCGCGCCGGTCGACGGGCCCGGCACGATGCGCTCCACTCCCGCGGGGATGGCCAGTACGGTCGGCCCGCAGGTCTGCATCGGCTGCATGTAGGCGTCCCGGGCGGCCGGGTCGCCGAGCAGCAGCCGGTCGGGGAGATACCGCCCGAACCAGGAGGAGCCGGTGCCCGCGAGGAGCCGTCCCGTGACGTGCTGGGCGCCGGTGCGATGGACGCTCTCGACCAGCTTGAAGCGCGGGCCGTGGAAGAGCATCGGCCCGTAGAGGTCCGTCGCGGGGTCGAAGGCCAGCGGCGGCAGCGCCACGTCGCCGAGCCGGGCGAGCCCGAGGGTCTCGGGCTTCACCCCGGAGTAGTCGCCGGAGTCGCCGCCGGTGTGCCCGAGTGGTTCCGGCTGGGCGCCGGAATAGTCGCAGACCGCCCGGAAGTGGTCAATCTGGAATTTGGTCGTACTTGTACGAACCGCCGTGACGACCCGGCCCGGCCCGGTACGCAGCGCCGCCACCCGTACCGTCACCGGAGCGTCCTCGGTCACGACGATGGCCCGGAGGAATTCGACGTCCTCCAAGACCGGCACGGTGTCCGTGCCGAGCAGGCCGGCCGCGGCCTGAGCCATGATCTCCATGCCCACCGTGCCCGGCAGGACCGCTCCTTCCCCGCCGCCGAAGACGTGCTCGGCGAGGTAGGGATCGCTGGCCCAGCCGACCTCGGAGTCGGCGACGAGCTCGATGCCGGGGTAGTAGACGCGTGGCTGCTCCAGGAAGCGGAGCAGCGGCAGATCGTCACTCCCCGCCGAATGTGCGCTGAAGGTCACCGTCGGCATTTCGCCGAACCGGCCGGTGACCACGGTGACGACGGGCGCGCCGGGGTCGGCGATGAGCTCCCGCAGCATGGCCACCCCCTGGTCGGGCGTGATGGTGGTGACGCCCACCCGGGCGAGGCTCTCCACCGAGCCGAGCCGCTCCCCCATCCCGACACCCGACCACAGGGACCACTCCACGGCCCGGCACCGGCAGTGCGGCAGCTCGCCCGCCAGCCGTTCGACGAGGTCGCTCTGCCACTCGTTGGCTATGGCGTAGTGGGCCTCACCCCGCAGCCCGGCCCGCCCGGTGATACTGCCGAACGTGACGAGCAGCTTCAAAGCGCCGGTGCCGACGGCGGCGAGCACCGCTTCGAGCCCCGCGACCTTGGGGTCGATCGTGGCGGCGTAGTCGTCGCCGGTGAGCTCCCCGAGCAGCTTGGGCACGTTGCCACCGGCTCCGTGGAGGACTCCGGTGACCTTGCCGAGGTGTCGTTCGATGGCGGCGACCGCTGCGGCCACCTGCGCCCCGTCGGTGACGTCGGCGCGTACGTAGCGGGCGGTCACTCCGGTGGCCGCCATCCGCTCCAGGTTGGCGGCGAGTTCGCTGTCCTCTTCCGGATCGGATCGGCCGAGCAGGGCCAGCCGGGTGCCCGTCTCCTTCGCCAGGCTCAGCGCGCATTCGGCCGTGATGCCCTTGCCGCCGCCCGTGACGAGCAGCACGTCGTCGGGGCCGAGCGGCAGCTCGGTGCCGCCGAGTTCCACCGGCGTCAGGACGGGCTCCGTACCGAGGCCGTCGGCGTCGTAGAAGACCTCCTTGAAGCGGTCGGTCGCGGTGACCTCCGCGCTGATCCACGCGGGCGCCTCGGCCGCGTCGAGCGGGAGGGTCACAACGGTGGTGGCGACCCAGGGCGCCTCCAGGTGCAGGCTCTTGGCGAAACCGGCCCCGCCGGGCTCCTCCTGGACGATCGCGCAGCGGGTCACCTCCTTTCCCGCGAGCACCGCCTCGGCGGCGGCGCGCAGCACCGCCAGCCGTTCGGCACGCGGGCCCGAGGGCAGGACGACCAGGACGCCGGTGCCGGTCGCCGCCGCTTCGAGCGCGGTCCGGACGGCGTCGGCGGCGGGATGCTCACCGATGACCTGCCAGGTGCCCGGGCTGCGCGGCGCCGTACGGCCCGACGGGGTGCTCTCGCGTCTCCCGACGGCGAAGCTGTGCACCCAGGGCGCGATGCCGGGCGGCACGATGCGGGCCGCCGCCGTCTCGGCGTCCTCGGCCGGGGCCGCGCCCGTCGCGACCAGCTGCTCCAGCGTCTCGGCGACCTGGCCCAGGGTCGCGGTGGCGTACCCGGTGGGCGCCGCGGGCTCGGAGAGCCCGAGCCGGCGCATGGCCTCGCCGACGAGCTCGCCCACCACGATCGAGCTGAGGTGCAGGTCGTCCAGGAACTTGCTGTCGGCCTGCACCGCCTCCAGCGGGAACTCGGCGTGCTCGGCGACCAGCCGGCGCAGCAGGAGAAGCGGATCACCTCCGGCGGGCTCATCCGAGTCCAAAGACGCCACGGAGGCGGACGCGGCGGCGCTGACCAGCAGGGCGGAGTCGATCTCCGGGACGACCTCGCACAGGTTGGTGATGAAGGTCGGGGTCGCGGCCGGGTCGAAGGCGCGGGTGAAGCGGTCCTCGAACAGCTCGCCGACCTTCACCCCGGCGCCGACGGCGAACGCCGCGCCCAGCGTCTGCAGGATCCCGGCCAGGGAGTCGTCGTCCGTACGCGTGGCGACGGCCGGGACGTCGACGATGTCGCGGGCCAGCTGGGTCAGTACGAGGCCGGGTCCCACCTCGATGAGCAGGTCCGCGTCCTTGGCCGCCACCGTGAGCGCCTCGATGAAGCGGACCGGCGCGGTGATCTGCTCGCGAAGCAGTTCGAGGGGCTCGCCGACGACCGGCGCTCCGGTCACGGTCGAGATGACGTGCCGGCCGACGGGCTCGGGCCGCTCTTCGGCCAGCCGGCCGGCGAAGACGTCGGCGGCCGGGGCGACCAGCCGCGAGTGGAAGGCGTGCGAGACGGGGAGTCTGACCGCCGACAGGCCCTGGCGGGTGGCCCGCTCGACGACCCGGGTCACCGCCTCGGCGGGGCCCGACACCACGGTCTGGCGCGGGGAGTTCAGGCCGGCGACGACCACGGGATCGTCGCCGAGCAGCGCGGCCACGGTGTCGTGGTCCGCGGTGATGCTGGCCATCGCGCCGCCGCTCTCCGACAGCTCGCTCATGGCCCGGCCCCGGGCGGCGGCGATCCGCAGCGCCGCGGCCTCGTCGAACGAGCCGGCCCAGTGCAGCGCGACGAGTTCGCCGAGGCTGTGCCCGATCGCGGTCCCGGCTTCGACGCCCAGCTCGGACAGCACCCGCAGCCCGGCCACCGAGGCGGTCACGATGCGCGGCTGGGCGACGGCGGTCTCGACCTGGTCGCCGCCGGTGGGCAGGGCCGCCATGTCGTACAGTTCGTCGACCGAGTCGAAGCGGCGGCGCAGCGCGCCCCCGTCGGCGCGGGTGCCGGAGCCCTGACCGGGGAACATCAGCACGATGCGCGGCAGCTCGCCGAGCGTGCCGAGGAAGATCCCGGCCGCGCTGTCGAGGTGCCGTTCCGTGCCCTGCCCGGCCAGCTCGGCGACCTGCCGCAGCCGCTCGGCGAGCGCGGCGGGCGTGCCGGCGACCACCGCGGCGCGGCGCGCCCTGCGGCCGATCTTCCTGGCCAGGTACGCGGCAAGGTCGGGCAGCTCGGACCGGGACAGGCCGACCGCTATCTCGGCCAGGCGCTCCGCCTCCTGCCGCAGGTCGGCCGACGAATCGGCGTCCAGGCAGAACAGCTCGACGTCCTGGGGGGAGTTCATGAGCGTCCGGGTCCGCCCGTCCAGGCGGGGCCGCCGCCGGCGCGGGGACTCGATCACCACGTGCGTGTTGATGCCGCCGAAGCCCATGGCGCTGACGCCCGCGCGCAGCGGCGCGTCCTGCGGCCACGGCTCGGCCTTGCGGAGGGTGCGCAGGGCCGGGGAGTCGCCGGAGAGGATCTTGTGGGGCCGTTCGCAGCCGGTGGTCGGCGGCAGCACCGCGCTGTTGACCGCCATGACCGCCTTGATCAGGCCGGCCATCCCGGCGGCCGCCTTCGTGTGGCCGATGTTGGCCTTGATCGAGCCGATGACCGCGGGCCGCGCGGCCGGAGCGGCCGCCCTTCGCGCCTCGGAGATCGTCTCCAGCTCCGCGGCGTCGCCGACGGCGGTGCCGGTGCCGTGGCCTTCGAAGTACGGCACCTCCTCGATGCCGAACCCGGCCCGCTCGTAGGCGCGGTCGAGGCAGAGCCGCTGGCCGTCGGACTCCGGCCGGGTGATCCCGCCCGCGCCGTCGGAGGAGACGCCCCAGCCGGCGATGAGGGCGTGGATGCGGTGCCCCCTGGCGACGGCGTCTTCCTCGCGCATCAGCACGACCATGCCGGAGCCCTCACCGGGCCAGAAACCGGCGGAGCGCTGGTCGTACACGCGCATCTCGTCGACGGCGAGCGCGCCGGCCCTGGAGAAGCCGATCAGCTCGTTCGGGTCGATGCTGATGTCCACCCCGCCGGCCACCGCCACGTCGAGGTCGCCGGAGACCAGCGCGTTGCAGGAGGTGGTGAGGGCCAGCAGCGACGAGGCGCAGGCTCCGTCGACGGCGTAGCCGCCGCCGTTGAGGTCGAAGTGGTTGCAGATGCGTCCGGCGATCGTGTTGGACAGGCCGCCGGCCAGGTAGTCGCCGTCGGGCACCGGGAACGGCGCCTTGTAGTCGTGCTCCATCCGGCCGAGCAGCTCGGTGAGCTGCTCGGTGTCCAGCTTGCCCTCCAGGGCGTTGGCGACGATGCGGCGTACGTACGGCCAGCGCAGCCTGATCCCGGCCGCGCGCTGGCCCTCGCCGGTGAGCGAGTTGCCGATGACCACGCCGGTGGTCTCGTGCGGCGCGCCCTTGCCGTCGGGGAACCCGGCGTCGGCGAGCGCCTCGGCGGCCACCTCCAGGGCGAGCCAGTGCACCATGTCGGTGTTGCGGAAGGTCGTACCGGCCACCTTGAAGCGCAGGCGGTCGAACTCCCAGTCGCGTAACAGCGCCGCCTCGGTCGTGTAGAAGTGGTCGGGCGCCGTACGGTCCGCGGACCAGTAGTCGGACAGCCGGATGCGTTCCGGGGGCAGCCGCCGGAACGACCTGCGGCCCGCCAGCGCGTTGTCCCACAGCTCACCGGCGGTGGCCGCGTCGGGAAAACGACATGCCATTCCTACTACGGCGATACGAGAAGTCACTGGCATCCTCAAATCGAATTGCGGAGGCGGTGAAATGCGTTGACCCGCGCCGCGCGCAGCAGCGAGCCCGGTGACGCGAACTGCTTGACATCGATGAGCCGGGAGGCGAAGTCGTAATAATGCCTGGCCGCGCCGGCGTCGCGGGCCGCCGCGGAAAGCAGCAGCCGCTCGAAGACATTGAACGGCCGCACGGCCGAATAGTCCTCCATCAGCTTGTGATGGCTGTCCAGCGCCGCGCGGTGCGTTTTGCCGTACTCCGCCAGGCCCGGCAGCACGTCGCCCTGGCTCGCCACGGCGCCCCCGACCGCCTCCACCAGCCACTGCGCGGACTGGAACGCCCAGCCGCACCCGACTCCCCACAGCGGGTCGGTGGCCAGAGCCGCGTCGCCGACCAGGGCGAGGCCCGGTCCGTACGGCTTGCGGTAGACGTTGGGCAGGTCGAGCGTCCCGACGATCTTGGAGACGCGTTCGGCCTCGTCGATGCGGGGCGCGTCGGGCAGGGCGCGGACGAACCGTTCGAAGCTGCCTTCGAGGTCGGCGCGGAAGGCGGAGCTGTGCCGTTCCTTGCTGGGCGAGCAGGCGATCACGGTGACGCCGTCGTCGTTGGGGAAGGCGAAGGCGGTGTCCGGGTCGAGGAACCACACCCGGCTCGGCGCGTCTTCCGGCAGGCCACGGTACTGGGCGAAGAAGCCCAGCCGGTTGTTGGCGCTCAGCCTGACGGGCAGCCCGCTGAGGGCGCCCACGGTCGAGTTGCGCCCGTCCGCGCCCACGACCAGCCGCGCCGTCAGCCGGGTCTCCACGCCGCCCGCGGTGACACGGACTCCGGTGACGCGACCGTCCTCCTCCAGGAGCCCGTTGACGTTCTGGCCGAGCCGGAGGTCGACTCCCGGGGTCTCGGCGGCGAGCCGCCTGAGCAAGGGGTCCAGGGTCTGGCGCCGGATGTTGAGTCCGTGCGGAAGCGGCTCAGCGCCGGGCGCGGGGCGCGGCTCGATCCAGCCCCAGGGAGTCCACAGGTGGGTGACGTGCCGGTGCGCCCCGGCCTCTTCGAGCAGCGGCAGCAGGCCCAGCGTCTTGATGACCGGCAGGCAACTCGGTTGCAGCGTATGGGTGCACAACACCTTGTACGCGTCCATGCCGGAATGCTTTTCCAAGAGCGCGACGCGAGCTCCCAGATTCGCGAACAGTATCGCGCCGGCGCATCCGGAAATGCTTGCGCCGACTATGACGACGTCATAGTCATCTGTCATGCGATATTTCCCTACGAGGCTACGGCGAAGCCCACTCCCGCATACCGGAAGTGGTTGAACCGTAAACGGGGATTGCGTTGATCATTAAAGAGTTACCCGATAGTAGGGAGCGAGCTCTGAGATCGTCAAGAGGTGCGCGAAGGCCACCCGATGTGCTCGCGCAGCAGCCGCAATTCGGCGGCGATGCCGGCCAGGTTCCAGTGGGCGTTGAGGCCGCTCGGATTCGGCAGCGCCCACACCGGCACGCCGCCCACCGGCTCGGGCTGGAGACCGATCCGCGCCTTCGGCCGGGCGAAAGCCGTCCGGTACGCCGAGATCCCCAGAACGGCCAGCGCCCGGGGCCGCACCGACGCCACCAGCCCGGCCAGCCGGGCCCCGCCCTCGATCAGCTCCTCACGGGTCAGCTCCGACGCCTTGGCGCTGGGCCGGGCGACGACGTTCGTGATGCCCAGCCCGTACGACGGCAGGAGGTGCTGCTCGGCGGGAGCGAGCAGCCGGGGCGTGAACCCGGACAGATGCAGCGCGGGCCAGAACCGGTTGCCGGGACGGGCGAAGTGATGACCGGTGGCCTCCGACATCAGCCCGGGATTGATCCCGCAGAACAACACCTCGATGGAGGGACCGAGCACGTCGTCAATCACGCACCGGAGGCTAACCCATCTCCTCGAGCTTTCGCCCTTTGGTCTCCCTGACGAACTTGGCGACGAACAGGAACGACAGCACGGCGAAGAAGGAGTACATGGCGTACGTCAGAGGCAGGTTCCACTTCGACAGGGCCGGGAAGGTCACCGTGATCGCCCAGTTCGCGATCCACTGCGCCGCCGCGGCCACTCCCAGGGCGGCGGCCCGGATGCGGTTGGGGAACATCTCCCCCAGGAGCACCCACACCACGACACCCCACGACAGCGCGAAGAACAGCACGAACACGTTGGCCGCGACCAGCGCGATGGGGCCCTGCGGGGAGGGCAGGCTGAGCCCGCGGGCGTAGGAGAACGCCCACGCGGCCGTGCCCAGCGAGATGGCCATGCCCGCCGAGCCGATGAGCAGCAGCGGCTTGCGCCCGATCTTGTCGACCAGCGAGATCGCGATGAACGTGCCGATGATGTTGATCACCGAGCTGGAGAAGCTGATCAGCAGCGAGTTGGCCTGGGTGATGCCCACCGACTGCCAGAGCACCGAGGAGTAGTAGAAGATCACGTTGATGCCGACGAACTGCTGGAAGACCGACAGGGCGATGCCGATCCAGACGATCGGCAGCAGCCCGAGCGCGGGTCCGCGCAGCTCCTTCATCGTGGGCCGCTGCTCGCTCCTGAGGACATGCTGGATCTCCGCCACCCGGGCGTCCAGGTCCACGTCCTCGCCCTCGACCTCGGCCAGCACCGTACGGGCCTGCCTGATCCGCCCGGCCGCGATCAGATACCGGGGCGACTCGGGGATGGTCGAGGCGAACAGCAGGTACAGCAGGGCCGGCACGACGCACGCGCCCAGCATCCACTGCCACGCCTGCAGTCCCCACAGCGGGTTGTTGACGTCACCCCCGGCCAGCCGGGCGAAGACGTAGTTGACCAGCTGCGAGACCGCGATGCCCAGCACGATCGCCAGCTGCTGGAAGGAGCCGAGCCGGCCCCGGTAGGCGGGCGGCGACACCTCGGCGATGTAGGTCGGGCCGAGCACCGAGGCCATCCCGATCGCGATGCCCGCCAGGATCCGCCAGAAGGCCAGGTCCCACAGGGCGAACGGCAGCATCTGCCCGATCGAGCTGGCGGAGAAGAGGAGGGCCGCCACCTGCATGGTCCTGGTACGTCCCCACCAGTCGGCCAGCCGGCCCGCGATCCAGGCGCCGATGGCGGAGCCGAGCAGCGCGATGGCCACCACGATCCCGATCTCCACCGGTCCGACGTGGAAGTACTTCTGGATCCCGACGACAGCGCCGTTGATCACGGCGCTGTCGTAGCCGAACAGGAACCCGCCGATGGCCGCCGCCGCTGTGATGAAGACGACGTGGCCGAGGTTCTCCTGGTGGCCGGACTGAGTAGCCATGCGGGCCTCCTCCCCGAAATGGGGATTTACCCGCAGTCACTCCACGTACGGCCATGATTACTCAAAAACTAGAGCCGTGGGTCCACCGGCTCGGATTCCAGGGCGAGAACCCCGAAAACCGGCTCGTGGACCCGCCAGCCCGCGTCGCCCTCGGCCAGGCGCGAGAGGGCCTCCAGGCCGAGGGCGTACTCGCGCAGCGCCATGGACCGCTTCTTGCCGAGGAAACGCCTGCGCAGCACGTCGAGCGACTCGGTGTAGTCGGGGCCGTAGATGATCCGCAGGTATTCGCGGCCGCGCACCTTGACTCCGGGCTGGACCCGTCCCGCCATGTACTGAGCGGGTTTGACCACCATGCCCTCGCCGCCCGCCGCCGTGAGCGACGACCACCACTCGATCGCCCCGGCCCGCGACTGCGGCGAGTCGAGCGAGACGAACAGGTGCCGGGTAGGGGTGATCAGCGGCGAGTCCAGCAGGGCGAGCTTCTCCAGGTGCCAGGCGTGCGGCTCCAGCGCCGTGGCCCGCCCTTCGCAGGCCAGGATCTGGAACGGCGCCACCCGTACCCCCTCCAGGCCGTCGACCGGCCAGCAGTAACGCGCATAGGCGTCGCGGAACAGGGCAGCGTTGTCGGTGCGGCGTCGAGTGCGGGCGAGCAGCCCGCCCACATCCAGCCCGCGCCCGGCGGCCGCTTCCAGAACCGACATCGCCTCGGGCAGCGCCGCGCGCGCCGCCGCGCCGACGGAGGCGTACTGGCTCCTGATCAGCTCGCCCGCCTTGGCCGACCAGGGCAGCAGCTCGCAGTCGAGCGCCACCCAGTCGGAGCCGAGCTCGGCCCACAGCGGCTCGCACGCCGCGCGCAGCCGCTCCACCAGCGGCGCCATGTCGTCGAAGAACGGGCGCCCGGTACGCGTGTAGACGGCGCCCGCGGAGCCGTCGGTCACGCCGAAGCGGGCGGCGGCCACCTCGGGAGTCCTGGCGAGCACGGCGACGGCCCGCGAGCCCATGTGCTTCTCCTCGCACACGACCTCGCTCACCCCGGCGGCGGCGAACTCCTCGAACGCCTCGTGCGGGTGCTCCAGGTAGCCGTCGAGCGCGGAGGTCTCGGGCGGGGCCATGGTCGGCGGGAGGTAGATCAGCCAGCGCGGGTCCACGGCGAACCTGCTCATGATCTCCAGGGCGGCGGCCGCGTTCTCCTCCATCACCTTCACGCGGGTGCCGAACCGGGTCTCGATGTGCCTGGTGCCCTGGACGTCGCCGATGTCGAGCATGCCCGGGTCGCGGGCGGGCCCGGCGCCGAGCGGCTTGACCGACTCGTACCAGACCTTCTCGGCGGGGACGGAGACCAGCTCGCGTTCCGGGTAGCGCAGCGCGGTCATCGTGCCGCCGAAGACGCAGCCGGTGTCGAGGCAGATCGTGTTGTTGACCCACTCGGCCTTGATCGTGGGCGTGTGGCCGTAGACGACCATGGCCCGGCCGCGGTACTCCTCGGCCCAGGGGTAGCGGACCGGCAGGCCGTACTCGTCGGTCTCGCCCGTCGTGTCGCCGTATAGGGCGAAGGAGCGGACGCGGCCCGACGCGCGGCCGTGGTAGGCCTCCTTGAGCCCGGCGTGCGCGACGACGAGCCGGCCGCCGTCGAGCCGGTAGTGGCTGATCAGGCCCTCCATGAAGGTACGGGCCCGCTCGACGAACTCCGGCGGCTCGGCGGCGAGCTGGTCGAGCGACTCCTGGAGGCCGTGCGCGACCTTGACCTTGCGGCCGTTCAGCGCGCGCACCAGCTTCGCCTCGTGGTTGCCCGAGACGCAGATCGCGGTGCCGGCCGCGACCATGCCCATGACCAGGCGGAGCACACCGGGCGTGTCGGGACCGCGGTCGACCAGGTCGCCGACGAACACCGCCGTACGACCGGCCGGGTGCTGGGCGGTCACCGCCCTGCCCTCGGCCCGCTCGAGCTGCCAGCCCAGGCTCTCCAGCAGCGTCTCCAGCTCCGAACGGCAGCCGTGGATGTCGCCGATGACGTCGAACGGGCCGGTCAGCTCGCGCTTGTCGCTCCACGCCTTCTCGTACGACAGCTCCGCGTTCTCGATGGCCTCCAGGCCGCGCAGCACGTGCACCTTCCTGAAGCCGTCGCGGGAGATCTTGCCCAGCGAGCGGCGCAGGTCCTTGCGCTGGCGGATCACCACGCCGGGCCCGAAGTCGCGGTTCGGGCGGCCGGCGTTGCGCTCGATCGCCACCTCCTCGGGGGTGTCCAGCACGATCGCCTCGGCCAGCACGTCGTGCTTCTTGGCCAGCTCGATGAGGCTGCGGCGGGCGGCGTACTGGACGTTCGTGGCGTCGACCACGGTGAACAGCCCCCTGGCCAGGCGTACGCCGACGATGTGGTGCAGCAGGTCGAACGCGGCGGGGGTGGCCGACTGGTCGTTCTCGTCGTCGGCGACCAGGCCGCGGCAGAAGTCGGACGAGATCACCTGCGTCGGCTTGAAGTGCTTGGCGGCGAACGTCGACTTCCCGCTGCCCGACACGCCGACGAGCACCACGAGGGACAGCTCGGGAACGCTGATCGGGCTCATCGGGTGAACACTCCCATCTGGGTGGGCGGACCGACCTCGGGGTCGTCGTCGCCGACAGGCTTGTAGGTGACCTGGTATCCGTACTGCTCGGCCACCCGCTCGGCCCACGCGGCGAACTCGGCGCGGGTCCACTCGAAACGGTGGTCGCGGTGGCGCAGCCCGGTCAGGAACTCGTAGCGGGGGTTGTACTCGATGTTCGGGGTGGTGACGAGCACGTGCTGGGGCCTGGCGTTGCCGAACACGACGCGTTCGAGCGCCGCCAGGCGCGGCGGGTCGACGTGCTCGATCACCTCCATGAGCACGGCGGCGTCATAGCCGGCCAGCCGCTTGTCGGTGTAGGTGAGCGCGCCCTGGAACAGCGTCAGCCTGGCCCGCTTGCCGTCGGGCATCCGGTCCAGCTTGAGCTTGCGCGCGGCGATGGTGAGCGCCATGGCCGAGACGTCCATCCCGGCGACCCTGGCGAACCTGGGCCTGGCCAGCAGCGCGCCGACCAGCTCGCCCTGCCCGCAGCCGAGGTCGAGCACGCTGGTCGCGCCGAGCTCCTCCAGGGTCTCCAGTACGGCCTCGCGCCGCCTGACGTTCAGCGCCTTCGGCTTGACCTCCGGACCCTCGCCTTCCGAGACCTGGATCTCCGGCGCCTCGCCCTGGGCCTCGGCCTCGGCGGCGGCCGCCTCGTCGGCCGCGGTCTCCCCCGCCGCCGCGTCCTCGTCGACCGCGGGCTCCAGCTGCTCCTCGGTCTCGTCGCCCAGCTCGGCCAGCCTGGCCAGCGCCGTCCGGGCCAGCGCCCACCGGCGGCCCAGGTAGCGGCGCATGATCAGGCCGCGCTCCGGGTGCCCGTACAGCCAGCCCTCACCGGCCCTGACCAGCTTGTCGACCTCGTCGGGCGCGATCCAGTAGTGCTTGCCGTCGTCGAGCACGGGCAGCAGCACGTACAGGTGGTTGAGCGCGTCGGCCAGCCGGACGGTCCCGCTGAGCGTCAGCCGGACGTAACGCGACTCGCCCCACTCGGGAAAGCCCTCGTCCAGGGGTACGGCCAGCGCCTCGACGGCCCAGCCGAGCGGCTCGAACAGCCGGACCGCCAGCTCGGGCCCGCCGCGGCAGGGCAGCGCCGGCAGCCGGATCTCCAGCGGCATCGGCCGGCCCGGCAGGTCCGGCCTGGCCTTGCAGCGCCCCGCCCGCGCGGTACGGAAGACGTCGCCCAGGGCCACGGCCAGCAGCGAGGAGGCGGCGTAGGGCCGGTCGTTGACGTACTGGGACAGGCTGAAGTCGGGCGAGTTCTTGCCGCGTGACCGGACCAGCGCGATCGGGTCGACCTCGAGCAGCAGCGCGGCCGTGCAGCGCCCCTCGCCCGACTCCGGGTAGAAGACCGTGGCCGTGCCGAACGACCGGTCGAACTCCTGCACCCGATCAGGATGCTTGTGCAGGAGAAAGCCCAGGTCGGTGGCGGGTGTGGCGGTGGTCGTGATGGTCAGCAGCACGGGCCAAGTGTGCCGCAGTCCAGCAAAGGGGCGCTAACGGTTATGTCAGACGTGTGGCAATACCTCGGCCGCGATCAGCTCCAGGTGTTCGAGGTCGGACAGGTCCATGACCTGGAGGTAGACCCGCTCGGCCCCGAGCTCGCCCAGCTGGCCGATCTTGTCGACCACCTCGGCCGGAGTCCCCGCGAGGCCGCCCGCGCGCAGCCCGGCCAGGTCCTGCCCGATGGCGGCCGCGCGCCGTTCGATCTCGGCCTGGTCGCGGCCGACGCAGACGGTCTGAGCCGCCGACAGGAGCACGGTACGGCCGGTCTCCGCGCTCGCCTCCCGCACCCGGTCATAAGCCTCGCTCGTGTCGGACAGGGTCCTGAACGGCACGTTGTACTCATCGGCGAAGGCGGCGACCAGCCGGGGCGTGCGCTTGGCGCCGACGCCGCCGATGATGACCGGCGGGTGCGGGCGCTGGACCGGCTTGGGCAGCGCCGGGGAGTCGACGAGCCGGTAGTACCTGCCGTCGAAGGAGTAGGTCTTCTCCGCCGTCCAGAGCCCCAGGATGATCTCCAGCTGCTCCTCGAACCGGCCGAACCGCTCCCCCACCGGCGGGAACGGGATGCCGTACGCGCGATGCTCCTCCTCCAGCCAGCCGGTGCCCAGGCCCAGCTCGACCCGGCCGCCACTCATCTGGTCCACCTGCGCGACGCTGATGGCCAGCGGCCCCGGCAGCCGGAACGTGGCCGGGCTCACCAGCGTGCCGAGCCTGATCGTGGAGGTCTCCCTGGCCAGCGCGGCCAGCGTGAGCCAGGCGTCGGTCGACCCGGGACCCGGCTCTCCTTCCCCGATGCGCATGTAGTGGTCGGACCGGAAGAACGCGTCGAAACCCAGCCGTTCCGTGGCCTGGGCGACGGTGAGCAGGTCGTCGTAAGTGGCACCCTGCTGGGGCTCGGTGAAGATCCGCAACTTCATAAGCCCCATTATCCGCTTACGTACCACCACACAATGGACGACACCCGGAGAATGCCCCCGCCGCATCCCGCCGCTCCCGCGACGGCCATAGGATTTTGTGAGCAGCGTGGCTTTTGTCGGCGAGAGAGGGGTGAGATGGCGACCCGTCCCGAGACGGCGAAGAAGATCCTCCTCTACTGGATGGACGCCTCGGTCGCCCTGATGGCCTTGATGCTCTCGATGATGGTCCTCGCCTCGGCCCGCGAGGGGCGGATCTCCGTACCGCACGCGGTGGCCGCAGAGGTGTGCGTGCTGGCCGCGCTGGCGTTCCTCCCCCTGGTCCTGCGCGACGCCTACGACGACCGGCCGCGACCCACGGCGAAGCTGGTCGCGGGCGGGCTGTTCGCCGCCGGCGCGGTGGCGCTCGTGCCGCCCTCCATCACCACCACCGGGTCGTGGGAGATGGTCGGGTGCCTCTGGTTCTCGGCCCTCGCCCTCTACCTCCCGCTGCGGGCGACGGCCTGCGTGGGCGCCGCGCTGGTCGCGCTGACCACCTTCTACGTGTCGGCGGTCAGCGGCCAGCCTTGGCAGTACCTCCTGATCTCCCTCACCGTGTCCGCCGTGCTGCTGCCCGCCACCATGAGGCTCTGGCGCTGGCTGTGGTGGACGATCAGGGAGGCCTACGACAGCCGGGAGGCCAAGGCCACCCTGGCCGTGTCGAACGAGCGGCTGCGCTTCGCCCGCGACCTGCACGACCTGCTCGGCCACAGCTTGTCCGTCCTCACGCTGAAGAGCGAGCTGGCCGCCAAGCTGGCCACCATCGACGCGGGCAAGGCGGCGGCCGAGATGGCCGACGTACGCCGCCTGGCGGCTGAGTCGCTCGCCGAGGTGCAGGTGGCCGTGGACGGCTATCGGGTGCTCGACCTGGACGAGGAGCTCGCCGGGGTCCGCGCCGCGCTGGAGGCGGCGGGCGCGCGGTGCGTCATCGAGGCCAGGACCGACGACCTGTCCCCGGCCGCCCGTACGCTGCTCGCCTGGGCGGTGCGCGAGGGGGCCACCAACGTGCTCAAGCACAGTACGGCCACGCGCTGCGCGATCGTCATCGACGGTGGCGTGCTGGAGATGCGCAACGACGGCGTACCCGCGATCAGCGGCCTGAACGAGGGCGTGCGCGGGCCCGCCACCAGCGGCCTGGACGGGGCCGGGAGCGGGCTGCGCGGGCTGGCCGAGCGCATGTCGGCCGCGGGCGGCTCGTTCACGGCGGCCAGCACGCCCGCGGGCGAGTTCCTGCTGCGGGCGGCGGTGCCCGCATGAGGGCGATGGGCGGCGCCCGGCTACGGTGGGCGAGCGGGGAGGGCGGCGGCCGGTTACGGCGGGTGAGCTGGGAGGGCGGCGGCCGGCTTCGGCGGGCGAGCCGGCTCGACAAGGTGCGCTGGCTGATCGTCTACAGCACCGACATCGCCAACCTGCTCGCCCTGATCGGGCTCTTCGAGCTGTACGTCCGGTGGCGTGCGGGCTTTCCCGCCGCCCTCACGATAGCGGCGACCGTCCTGCTCCTCGTGCTGGTCGGGCTGGCCACCCGCCCGTTCAGGATCGCCGTCAGGGGCGGCCGGCGGCCGACCGGGATGCTGGCGGTCGCCGGGGTCATCACGCTGCTCCTGACCGCCTTGGCGATGGTCTGGGCGATCCCGGTGTGGCTGGGAATGCTCGCCCTGTTCGTCCGCAGGCGCACCATCCTCATCCTGGCCGCCGGGTCGATCGTGGTCGTCAACGCGTACATCACGCTCGCGGTCGGGTTCCTGATCGAGGTCCTCCTCGTCCAGACCGTCCTCACCACCCTCGTCACCGGCGGCGTCCTGGCGAACCTGTGGCTGTGGCGCGTGGCCAGGGATGCCCACGAGGGCCAGGAGGCCAGGGCCAGGCTCGCGGTGTCGGAGGAACGCCTGCGCTTCGCCCGCGACCTGAACGACCTGCTCGGCCAGAGCCTCGCCGACATCTCGGCCAGGGCCGGGGCCGCCTCCCTGACACTGCGCGAGGATCCCTCGGCGGCGGCGGGCGAGATGTTCGAGGTACGCGACCTGGCCAGGCATACGCTGCGCGAGGTGCGGTCCACCGTGCAGAGCTATCGGGCCGTGGACCTCGACGAGGTCCTGGCCAGCGTGCGGGCGGTGCTGGAGGCGGCGGACGTACGCTGCGTCGTCCGGGCGGACACGGGCTCGCTGACCGCCGAGACCCGCACGCTGCTGGCCACCGTGCTCCGGGAAGGCGCGACCAACGTCCTCAAGCACAGCAAGGCCGGACATTGCACGATAACGATCGAGGATGGGGTGCTGGAGATGTCCAACGACGGGGTCAACGGGCCGGTGAGCGACCACGCGCCGGATGGGCTCGGCGGCCTGTCGCAGCGGGTCAGCGCCGCGGGCGGCACGCTGTCGGCGGCGCCCACGGACGACGGCGCCTACCTGCTCAGGGCGGCGGTCCCGGCATGACGACGCGCGTACTGCTGGCCGACGACGAGCACCTGGTACGCGGCGCCCTGGCGGCCCTGCTCGACCTGGAGGCGGGCATCGAGGTGATCGCCCAGGTCGGCCGGGGCGACGAGGTGCTGGCCGCCGTCGTCGAACACCGCCCCGACGTGGCCGTACTCGACATCGAGATGCCCGGCATGGACGGGCTGAGCGCGGCGGAGCAGATCAGCTCCATGTGCAAGATCGTCATCCTGACCAGCCTGGGTCGGCCCGGCTACCTGCGCAGGGCGATGGCGGCGGGGGTGAGCGGGTTCCTCGGCAAGGACGCCTCGGCCGAGGAACTGGCCATGGCGATCCGCAAGGTGCAGTCGGGCGGCCGCTACTTGGACGCCGAACTCGCGGCGGCGGCCATGGCCGCGGGCGACAGCCCCCTCACCGAACGGGAACGGGACGCCCTGCGCCTGGCCGACGACGGGGCCACGATCGCGCGGATCGCGGCCGAACTGCACCTGACTGAGGGCACCGTACGCAACTACCTGTCCAGCGCGATGACCAAGCTGAACGCCCAGAACCGGCTCGAAGCCATCCGTACGGCTCAGCGGATGGGGTGGCTCTGAAGCCCGTTCGCCGGTCGCGGTCTGGATAGCCTGCCGACCCATGAGCATACGGGCAAAGATCGCAAAGGTGGCCCTCGCGGCAACCGTCCTGGCCACCCTGACACCGACCGCGCCGGCGCTGGCGGACAGCGGATACGTGATCAAAAACGTCTCCACCCTTATGTGCCTCACCATCCGCGGCGACAGCTCGACGCGGCGGATGGGCAACATCGCGCGGACCTGGGAATGCCGGCCCGGCCTCCAGGGCTACTTATGGAACCGCACTGCCCGCTCCCAACTCGCCAGCGCCGACTTTCACGGCAAGCTGTGCATCGGTGCGCCCAAAGGTCCGCTCGTGCTCGTACGCCGCTGCGGGTCCGATCTCAAGCATCAGCGGTTCACCTTCTCCACCATCAAGACCAACTACGGCGACTGGTTTCTGATCAAGTGGACGGGCCTGTCACCGGCGACCTGCCTGAACAGCAACGACAAGGGCCAGGTCTTCGGCTCGCCCTGCGATCCGGGCAGCACGAACCAGAGCTGGACATGGGGCCCTCGGGCTCGTGTCGGCTAGGCGATCGCTCACAGAGATCCCGTAACACCTAGCTCGGAGGATCACGTGATGTCAGATGGTGTGCAGAGGGCCGGCGGCGCGGACGACGCCTCGCTGGACCACTACCTGATCTTCGCCACGCCGGAAGACAGAGACCGTGGAGTGCCGCCTCTAGGGATCCTGGTGGAGGAGTTCGTGCTCTGCGACGACTACACCGCGGCCGGTATCGACGGCGTCGAGTGGTCGTCGGCGACCGGTGCGTGGGGTGATTCGTCCGCGACGAGCCGCAACCTCCGTACCGACGCCCTGCTGCGTTCGCGGGTGATCGCGGTGAGCCGTCACGACGCGAGTGACGCCTACAAGGCGTGCGGCGGGGGCGAGCTGCCACCAGCGGCGGAGATCCGCACCCTGTTCCGCGAACGCCAGCCGTTGCCGGCCGCCGCCCCGCTTGACCTGGGCGCGACGGGATCGCGCCGCTACCGCGTCCTGTTCGCCGGGGAGCTCGGCGGGGATGGCCTGGCGAACGTGCGGTCGGCCCTGAGGCTGGAGCCGGTAGCCGACCCCGCGGACCCCCTGGCCCGCGTGGTCGGCACGGCGACGGTGACCGCCGAGGGTCACACCTTCACCTGGGAGATGCGCCGGATCGGGCAGGGGATCGCCTGGTGCCTGGACATGACCGTACGCCTGGGGGCCGGCCCGGAGTTCACCATCGGGGTGCTGCTCCACCACCACCGGCAGGTGATCCGCGAGCAGGGCCTGATCCCCGTCACGATCGAACGCTTCGCCTGAGCCTCCCGGCCATGCGAGGCCGGTTTCTCCTCACCCGGCACCATTTGGCGGTGTGACAAGGAGCCGCGCGTCTGTGACGTTGTCGAACCGCGAGTCCCCGCCCCGGATCAGGAGGTAGTGTCGCCGCACGTCAGCGTGGTACGCCAGCATCGGGCCGGATGGCGCGAGGTCGTCGCCGGTGAGCTCCTTACCGGCGGGCAGGCGAGCGTTGAGCAGGGCGAGGGCCGCGCCGGGATCCTGGTCGGGCGCGGCGACCGCCTCCAGGTAGAGCGCCTCGGCACCGCCGACCGGGGCATGGGAATCGAACACCGTGATCGCCATCTCTGGGCGTTCGGCGAGGTTGCGGGAGTGTCTGCTGTCAGGGGCCGACACCCATACCAGCTGGTCGGCACCGCGTGCCGCGTAGAACACGGGAGTGACCCACGGCCGCCCGTGGCGATCAGCCGTGCCGAGCACGGCATAGCGGTTGTCGGCGAGCAGCCAGGGGACTTCCGCCCACATGTCGTTCATCGGACAATCTCCATTTCCGGCCTGGACCGCGGTTTCACGTTCGACAGCCGCAGGCCTGGATTGAGGTCCGCGGTGAGGAGGAGCAGGGCGCGGAGCAGTTCAGTGGCGCCGGTGGGGTCCAGACGGGTTTGGTGAGGACACGCCGGCCTTTCAGGTCGGCGAAGCCGTGCTCGACGGGGTCGTCGTCCAGGCCGACGAAGCCGAGGTCGGCAAGGGCGGCCAGGCCGGCGTCGCGGAGTTTGGCGGGCAGGTCGTGGTGGCGGGCGGTGGTGATCTCCGATGAGCGGCCGGGGCGGGTTCCGATCCACGCCCGTCTGCAGAGCTTGGAGTACGTGCTCGATCGCATCGATCCACAGCCAGACACGCATCCCATCGCCCGGAGGCCCTCGTCAGTTCAAGCACTCAGCGGAGTGTCACCAACCTCCGGCCTCGATACGAAGCGACCCTCGTCGATGAAGAGCGCCTTGCTCGCGGAGAGCAGGCGGCGCCTACGACAGGGAACGCCTCGTCCGGGTGCGCACAGTGGCCTATCCCAGCTCACCTTCCACGACCTCAGGGTCCTTCAGCGCGACGGTCGCTCGCGGCGTCTTGCTGCCCGTCTCCGGGAGCGTGAAGTAGACGGCGAGGCAGACAGCGACGATCACGATCATGTAGAGAGCGACGTACCTGGGGTGCCCGGCGGCGACGAACGCGGCAGCGATCAGGGGAGCGGTGCCGCCGAAGACGGCGATCACCAGCTGGTGGGAGAAGCCGATGCCGGCCACCCGGACCGACGCCGGGAACAGCTCCGCCTGGATGGTCGGGTACACCGCCTGCCAGATGCCCAGGACGAGCCAACCTGATGCGGCCACCACGACGTAGATCCAGAAGCCCGGCCGGTCGAGGAGGAGGAGCAGAGGGTAGAAGAGCACGATCATGCCGACCGCACCTACGATGGGGAAGATCTTGCGCCGACCGAGCCGGTCCGACAGCGCGCCGCAGATCGGCACGACGATGACCAGCAGGGTGAGCCCGATGACGCTGCCGACCAAGGTGGAGCCCTTGTCCCGTCCGCTGGTGAGCTGGGCGTAGGTGGGCAGGAACGTCGCCCAGGTGTAGTAGGCCACGGCCGGCGCGGACAGCGCCGCCGTCTGCAGCAGGGCCTTCGGATGCTCACGGAGCAGAGCCAGCAGCCGTGCGGGTGCCGACTTCTTGTCGACGAGGGAGCTTGCCTCGAACTCGGAGGTCTCGTCGGCGCGGGCCCGCAGGACGAGACCGACCACACCCAGGAGGCCGCCCACGAGGAAGGGGATGCGCCAGCCCCAGACCGCGAGCTCGTCCGGAGCGAAGGCTGTGGCGATGATCGCGGCGGCCCCGGTGGCGGCGAGGGTCGCCAGGCCGCTCGCCATGTTCGAGAAGGACCCGAACAGACCTCTCCTGTTCGGCGGGGCGTGCTCGACCATGAACGAGATGGCGCTCTGCTGCTCGCTGCCGGCCGAGATACCCTGCAGGATCCGGGCCACCACGAAGAGGATGGGCGCCCCGTAGCCGATCGTGCCGTACCCGGGGGTGAGCGCGATGATCAGGGAGCCCAGCGCCATCCCGGACACGGACAGGGTGAGGATGGCCCGCCGGCCGTAGCGATCGGCCAGCGGCGAGACGATGATCCCGCTGAAGGGGCGGACCACGAACCCGATCGCGTACGTGAGCAGCGCCGCGATGAGCGAGGCGAACGGGGAGTGGCTCGGAAAGATCTGCGGGGCGAACACCGCGGTCAGCAACCCGTAGATGTACCAGTCGTACCACTCGACGAAGTGGCCGATCGTGCCCGCCACCATGTTGACCGGGCGGCGAGGGCGATCCAGAACTTCAGAGAGCCCCGGAGGGCTTGAAGTCCCGGAGGCGTCTGGTGAGTTCGTCGTCATTGAGCGCTCCTTGGAGGGTGTGGTGCCGTGCTGGGCATCGTCAGGACGTGTTCGTCGAGGACATCGCCGTTCCTCGTCAGCAGGCCCCAGTCGAGGGGGCGAAGCCAGCGGTGCGGCAGCGCCTTGGTGTTCCTGGACCGGTCGAGCTCGTCCCGGGCTCCGGCCGTACGACCGTCATCGGCACCCGGTCCAGGTCAGCACATGCCGCCTGGTGCCGATCTGACGCGAGACCCGTTCCGGGGGTGCGCCACCCGGCGAGGCGGATCGCAGGGGCCGAAGGCTCTGCGAGCTCCCATGAGCGTCTCCCCAATGAGATCGGTTGCTGAGATCGGTTGCAGAGACAGTAAGGAGCATGCGACTATTTGTCAATCACTCTCTCAGCCAAGGGAAACAGGTGTTCACCAAGCTTGCGACACTGCGCACGATCGACGAGTCAGGCGCTGTGCTCATCGTTCGGCTGCCCGACGCGGACAGCGCGGAGCGCGTCGCGCACGCCGCGATCGAGGGCGGGTTCCGCGCCCTGGAGATCACGCTCTCCATCCCAGGGGCCGTCGAGCTCATCCGACGGTTGGCCACCCGGTACGCACCGGACGGTGTCGCCGTGGGGGCGGGAACCGTCCTCGACGGCCACGCCGCGTACGAGAGCATCCGAGCCGGTGCGGCCTTCTTGGTCAGCCCGCAGCTCAACACCGAGATGATCCGGGTCGCCAACCGCTACCAGGTGCCGACGATCAGCGGGGCCTTCACCCCGACCGAGATCCTCGAGACCGCTGAGGCGGGTGCGGACATCATCAAGATGTTCCCGACCGAGAACGCGGGTATTCCGTACGCCAAGGCCGTGCTCGCGCCGCTGGCGCACCTGCCGATCATGCCCGCCGGTGGGGTAACTGTCGAGAACGTCAAGGAGTGGTTCGCCGCAGGCGTGGCGGGCGTCGGTGTGGGCAGCGCCGTCACCAAGGCGTGGCAGCCTGACGGCGACTTCACCCGGGTGACCGCCGCCGCCCGCGACGTCCTGATGGCGGTGCGGGACGCGCGCGGATGAACGCGCCGACCCTGCGCATCGTCATCGGCACAGCGGGCTCCGGCAAGTCGACGATCGCCCAGCGCCTCGCCCGGCAGCACGGCGCCGCCTACCTCGACAAGGACGCGATGAGCGCACGGTTCGTCGAGTCCGCCCTGGTGTCGGCCGGGTACGACCCCGGCGACCGCGAGGCCAACCAGTTCTACCGCGACAACATCCTGCCCCTCGAGTACGACTCGCTGCTCGACGTCGCCGGGGCCAACCTCCGCCTCGGTTGCCCCGTGGTGATAGACGCACCCTTCAGCCCCTACCTGTCCGACCCCGCCTTCATCACCGCGGCCGCGGAGCGCTTCGACTGGCCGCCGATCGACGTGGAGGTGATACGGGTCCGCGTCTCCCCGAGGACGCTGCAGGACCGGCTGCGCAAGCGTGGCCTCAAACGCGACCAGGTCAAGCTCGCCCATTGGGACGAGTACTGGGCCGTGCACGGTGGGCTGCGGTGCGCGTGGACCGGCGTACGACTGTCAGAGCTCTCCAACGACGCGCAGGAGGCAGGGACCGCCTCGGACGTGACGGCCCCGCCCGTTGACTTCGAGCACGGAGGACACGGCACAGACGGAGGCACCCGGTGATCAGCGGAACCACCACACTCATCGCGCACCTGGGCTACCCCACGCACACGTTCAAGTCGCCGCTGATCTGCAACCCCTGGTTTGAGAAGAACGGCATCGATGCCGTCGTCGTCCCGATGGGGATCAAGGCCGAGGACTACCCGGACTTCTTCCGATCGATCTTCACCCTCACCAACATCCGCGGTGCGCTGGTCACCATGCCGCACAAGGTCACCACCATGGAGCTGGTGGACGAGATCAGCCCGGCCGCCGCGATCGCCGGCGCGACGAACGCCGTCCTGCGGCGGGAGGACGGGTCGCTCATCGCCGACCAGTTCGACGGCGCCGGCTTCGTCCGCGGCATGCTGCGCAAGGGGTTCGACCCGACCGGGAAACGCGCGCTGGTCGTCGGCAACGGCGGGGTCGGTTCTTCGATCGCTGCGTCGCTGGCCGGCCTCGGCATGGCCGAGATCGGCTTGTTCGATCCCGACGCAGCCGCCTCTGAAGCGCTCTCCCAGCGCATCGGCCTGCACTACTCGGACGTGAAGGTCGTGATGGGGTCGAGGGATCCCGAGGGCTACGACCTGATCGTGAACGCCACCCCCATCGGAATGAAGGACGGCGATCCTCTGCCTGTCGACGTCGACCGCGTCGCCCCCGGTTCGTACGTCGGAGATGTGGTGCTCAAGACCGACATCACGCCGTTCCTGCAGGCAGCCAAGGACAAGGGCTGCACGATCCAGGTCGGCAGCGACATGTTGTTCGAGCTGATTCCCGCCTATCTGGAGTTCTTCGGCTTCGAAGACGCCGTACCCGACGAGCTGCGCAGCGAACCGTGACGACCACCGCTTGCGGAAGGTGTCCGTTGCCAAAGAAATACTCGGTAGCGGGCTGGCTTTCGGCAATCTACGAATAGGTCTACCAACGTTCGACCTATTAATCCCTAGCTATAGGAGTGTGCACGATGAGAGCTTTGGTCAGTGGTGGAAGTAGCGGCATAGGCGCATCTACATGCGTGAGGCTCGCAGAGGCGGCTCTTGCTCGGGGCGAGCAGCCGCAGATCGCGGTGTGCGGACACAAATTGACCACTGATCAAGAGCAAATTGTCCGTTCAATTCAGTCGCTGGGCGGTACCGCCATCGCGCTGGTGGGTGACCTCAGTGATCCCGACGTGCCAGGTCAACTTGTAGAAGCTACGGTAGCCGAATTTGGTGGCCTGGATGGGTTGGTAGCGAATGCTGGAATCGCCAGCCCCGGCGCAATATGCGACCTATCCGTCGAGGACTGGGACGATATGTTCTCCGTTAACCTCCGCGGCGCGTGGCTTCTTGCCAAAGCAAGCTACGCGCATCTGAAGCGTAGTCGCGGTTCGGCTTGTTTTACCTCCTCAATGTCCGGTCAGCTACCGCATGCCGGATCAGGTGCTTACAGCCCCAGCAAAGCTGCTTTGACGATGCTGGCCCAGACACTCGCTTTGGAGTGGGCGCCTGACGGTGTTCGTGTGAATGTGGTATCCCCAGGTATGACTCATACACCGATGACTGAGAAAATGTATGCCGACCCCCAAATCAAGAAAGCAAGGGAAGGCATCATTCCGCTGTCGCGAATTGGGGACCCCACGGATATCGCGAATGTGATCGAGTTTCTGGTAGGCCCGTTGTCGGGCTATGTCACGGGGCAAGACATCTGTGTCGATGGCGGCTTCTCTAAGTCTATTCTTAGCCATATTCCCGGTCGGCCAAGCTCCAACTCTTAAGGCTCGATGTGCTTCGAGTAGAGTCAGCACCAGAGGGTGTCTGAAAAGTGGCTGGTGGGTCATGCTGACAGGTGTCGGGGGCGTGAGCCTGGAGGCGTGCGATGGTTCCTCGGTGTCCGCACCCCACCGATTTGTCCGACGCTGAGTGGGAGCTGCTCGCCCCGCTGATTCCTGTTCCCAAGCCAGGCGGCCGGCCTGCCATCCATGAGCGCCGGGAAATTGTCAATGCGCTGGCGTACTGGGTGCGGGCAGGCTGTGCCTGGCATCATCGACAGCCAGAGCGTCCGGGCCACCGATCGCGGCGGCCTACACGGTTACGACGGCGACAAGAAGGTTCCGGGGGTTAAACGGCACCTGCTGGTCGACACCCTAGGCACCGTGGTCACCGCCTGTGTCAACCCGGCGAGCGTCAACGCCTGACCACAGACTACGAGTACCTGACCGCGGCCTCCGAGAACGTCATCTACCTGGCGATGAGCATGATCCTGCTGCACCGCCACAGCGGCCGTTCGCCTTGACCTTTTTCAGACACCCTCCACCTCTCACACTTGAGTTAGTTTCCCAATTTCCAGCCTTTATTTCTGAGGTCGTGCATTGCTTGGTTGAACTCATACAGGGTGTTTTCTTCGCGAATGATCTCGAGAACAACATTACCTACTCCGCACGTTGCTTCGACGGCGTCGCCCAACCCTTCGAAATCTACCACTCCAGTGCCGATTGGATCATGACCCCATGTTTCCAAACCCGTATCAGAAATATGCACGAGCGCAATAGATTCTTGATGCGAGAGCAAACCCGCTACGGGATCCTCCTCAATGTAAGCAGCATTGGCGACGTCGTACACGATCTTAAGCACATCATCGTTGACCGTACTGACGATACCCGCCAGGTCCCGGATGGTAGGTGTGAAGCAATAGGGAGTATTTTCCAGAAGGAGTCGTGTGCCAGCCTGTTTGGCCAGTGGAATCAGGTCGCCCAGACTCTCATACATCCATCCATAAGCTTTTTCGAGTGAAGGTGAAATCATAGGGCGTCTTGTGCCGGGGGATATGACAACTTCGGGGACATCCCAAGCTACGGCCAAGTCGATCACCGACTTGATGTGTTCAATACTTTTGCGGCGCATGTTTGCACCAGGGCTCGCCAAGTTGATGTCATATCCACCAGCATTGAGCGATCTGATTCTCGCGCCGGATTCACTGAGCCTTGCTTTCATGGCCGAGCGCTCTGAGATGGATATTTCATCCGGCCAACAATGTGGAGAGCTAATCGGAACTTCGAAAGTCTTATACCCATTGTCGACCAATTCCGCAATTGCATCAATCGCCGTAGACGACCATAGATACGAAAATGTGTTGATAATCACGTCGAAACATCCCCTCGGTTGAATGACGGTGGAAAAAACTTATGCCGTGCACAAGGCTCAACGACCTGACCGAGCCGGTGACGACGTCGGGTCGTCGCCGTCACTTCTTGGCATGGCTGCTCCAGGCCCGTCCGGGTTGCTCGTCGGTGGGGAGCCCGGCGGCGGCGAGGATGCGATCGAGGAGGAGCTGGGTCTTCACCGCGTCAGCCCCGGACGTCAAGGGCTCACCGCGGTCCCGGACACGGTCCAGGAAGTGGTGAACCGCTCCGGCGAAGCCGAACGTCTGCGTCGCCGTCGCCCAGCCGAAGGCCTCGGGCGACATCTCGCGCACGGTCGTCCCGTCGGGCCGGCTGATCGAGATCCGGTCGGGCGCGGTGACATTCGCGCTCGTCCCGTCTCCGTAGGCGTCGAGTTTCTCGCTCCAGCCGCCGGCGTCGCGGGCCCCCACGAGCACGCCGGAGTGACCGTTGTCGAATTGGACGAGCGCGGCCACGCCGTCCTCTTGCCAGCGGTCCTCACCGGCCGCGTGCGCGCTGACGTCGACGGGCTCACCCCCGCAGTACCAGCGCAGCAGGTCGACCATGTGGATCGCGTTCTCGAAGGTGGCGCGGTACTCGGAGCCTGCCCGGTTCTTCTGGGCGACGCAGAAGCTCGCACCGCTCTCCCCGAAAGCCGCGCGACCGGCCTCGTACACCGGAGCGAAGCGGCGGTTGAACCCGACCATGAGCACCCGTTCTCGTACGGCGGCCAGCTCGGCGAGGGACTGCGCCTCGGACGCGCTCGTCGCCAGCGGCTTCTCGCAGAAGACGTCAACGCCGGCCTCCAGCGCGAGTCGCGTCGCGTGGACGTGCTCCGACCGGGGCGTGAGGACGAACAACGCGTCCAGTTCCTCCGCCTCGAGCAACGCCTCGACCGTCGGATAGGCACGGCGGAAGCCCCAGCGCCGCATCAGGGGCTGCGGGTCATCCTTGCGGGTGACCAGGCCTCGCAGCTCCACGTCGTCGCGCGCGACGAGGGTCGGGAGCTGGGCGATGCTCGCGATGTTGCCGGCGCCCACCACACCGATGCGCAGCACGTCTCCACTCGTCACGCGGACACCACCGTGGCGAGCATCTTGCGGAGCGCGAGCGCGGACTCCTTGAAGCCGATCGCGGGGTCGGGCAGGTCCTGAGGATGCCACCGGTACTCGTACTCGAGTGAGAGCACGTCGTCGTAACCGCGGCGCACGAGCTCCTCGAGGATGTCGGGCCACGGCACGACGCCCGTACCGACGACCCGGGACCTGACGGCGCGTTCCTCGGCCTTGACCCGGGCGGTGTCCGAGGCCCGGAAGGGCGCCTCCGGGTCCTTGAAGACCAGGTCCTTCACGTGCACGTGGCCGACGAGCTCGCCCTGGACGGCAAAGGCCTCCTGCCAGGTCTCGTCATGGGTGAAGGTCAGGTTGGCCTGGTCGTACAGGACGCGGACGGAGGGGAAGCCGACCTCGCTGACGAGACGGGCGGTATCGGCCGCGGTCTGCGCCATGGTGCCGAAGTGGTTCTCGACGCAGAGCACGACGCCCGCGTCCGCGGCCTCGGGCGCGAGGACGGTCAGCGCGCTCCGCAGCTGCTCCCAGTGCCGGGCGTAATCAGTGTCCCCCGGGTGCCAGGCACCGGCGTACACCCGGACGCGGGTCGCACCGACGGTGTGCGCGGCCTCGAGGCATGCGCGGAATTCGTCGATCCCCTGCTGCCAGCTCGCCGCGTCGACGCTGTTGATGGAGGTCGTGTACGGGGTGAGCGCGACGATCGGGACACCTTCGGCGTCGGCGATTGCGGCGGCCTGCTGCGCAGACCGCGGGTCCGACGGGCTGATGGACGCCGGATAATCGTCCTGGTAGATGACTTCGGCGGCGTCGAGACCTGCCGTGCCGAAGAGGCGCAGCGCTTCGGCGAGGTCACAGCCCGGGGTTCCCAGCGTGTGTCCGGCGATGATCATGCTAGAGAGGTGCTCCTTCTTGGCGGGCGGTTCCAGTCCGCCGGGCCGACGAGGTTCGGGGGGTTCTGCACTCGGGACCGGTCCACGAGCTCCATCAGCAGGCCCCAGGGGGTGACGAAGTACGTCCACCGGTTGCCGGCCACGAGGGGGCTGTCGGGACCGACTTCCTTGCGGCCGCCGAGGACCCGAACGTTCGGGATCGTGCCGAGGTGGGCGATCGCCGCGTCGACGTCGTCGACGACGAAGCACAGGTGATGACCGCCCCGGTCGCTGTGTCGAGGGTGCTGGGTCCGCTGGTCCACGGACTGCCACTCGAACAGCTCGACGTTCAGGTTCGGCGGGAGCCGCAGCATTGCGAGCTCGAGGACAGCGTCCGGCGGAACGTCGAAGTGCGCCGGCATGAACGACGGGTCGGGACCGCGCTGGGAACGGTAGAGTTCCTCCGCCCCGAGGACCTCGACGAAGAAGCGCACCGCCTCGTCCAGGTCGGGGACCGTGTACGCAGCATGGTCCACGTGACGGAGCCCGGGAAGCAGCTGGCCAGTCACCGGACCGGCCTGGTCGAGGAGCGGACGAGTAGCTGCGGCTGGAGCACTACGTGCTCGACCGGGCCGCCGTTCGCCACCTGCTCGGCGAGACGGATCGCTATGCGGCCCATCTCGGCGATGGGTTGCTGCACCGAGGTCAGCGGCGGGTTGCTGCGGGCGCCGAGCGCCAGACCGTCGAAGCCCACCACCGAGACGTCGCCGGGGACCGACATCCCCCGCGAGCCGAGCGAGCTGATGAGTCCGAAGGCGACCAGGTCGTTGCCCGCGACGACGGCGGTCGGCCGCTCACGCAGGCTCACGAGCTCTTCTGCGGCACGTTCGCCGGCGCCGACGCCGATCCCGCTGCTGTCGAGCTCGATCGGCGTCATCCCGCGCTTCTCCGCCAGCGTCCGGTAAGCCTGGCATCGGTCTGCGGCGGTGTGCGTCCCCGCGATCCCCGAGACATAGGCGATGGAGGTGTGCCCGAGCTCGAACAAGTGGTCCAACGCGAGCGCGATCCCTGTCGCGCTGTCGACGGTCACCGTGGATATCTGGTCGCCGGACTCGACCCGGTCGATGACGACCAGCCGCTTTCCGAAGCCCCGGGACTCGAACTCGGCGGGAAAGACCCGGGCGTAGGGCGCGATCACCGCGAAAGGCGCGTACATCGCCTGCATGGCGTCGAGGTACCGGGCCGTGGCGTCCGCGTCATTCTCCGTCACGCACAGCACCAGCTGGTAGCCACGCTCCCCCGCGGCGGCCGTCATGGCCTTCGCGAGCTCGGCGAAGTACGGGTTGGTGATGTCGGGGACGATCAGAGGCACGAGGGTGCTGACCTTGGTTCGGAGCGCCTGGGCGAGCGGGCTCATCCTGTACCCCATGGAGGCCGCCACCTGGCGGATGTGCTCCCGGGTCTCCCGCTTGACGGCCTCGGGGCGGGAGAACGCCCGCGAGACCGTCGACCTGTGGACCCCGGCTGCCGCCGCTACCTCATCGATGCTGGGTGTGGACAACGGTTCTCTCCTGTCGGCCGTGCGCGTACGCGTCCCAGATGACGGCCATCGTGGTCTCGAGATCGCTGATCCGCGGGAGCTCCACGAAATCATGTCTTAGCTGCTCGGCCACCTGGCCGACGAACAATCCGTACAACGGGTCGCTGTCCACGTCGATGAGTGCGGTCTCCGTGACGCCGTCGATGGAGGTGAACGACGCGTTCCCGTCAGACCAGATGGTCGCGGTCCCCGCGGCACCGATCCGCATGAAGGAGCAGTGCCGCTTGAGCGGCGACCCGGGGAACGCATATCCCACCTCGATGGTGGCGATCCGTCCGTCGGCCGTGGTCAGCGTCATCGAGGCGTAGTCCTCGACGCTACGGCGGTGCAGCGTCGACGACAAGGCTGCCGTCACCGCTACTTCCTCCGCACCGGCCGAGCGGAGGAAGAGATCCACGAAGTGCGGAGCGAGGTTGACCATGCACCCGCCGCCGGCGCGCTCGGCGTTGACCATCCACGGACTGCCGTTGACGAGGTAGCGGTCGGGCGGGCCCGCGATGAACTGGACGCTCTCGTACACCGAGCGGCCGGCTCTCGCCAGCCAGCGGTCGGTCGGGCCTCCCCGCTGCACGAGAGGCACGGCGATCGGTATCCCGGCAGCGTCCGCGGCCGCCCGGACGTCGACCAGCTCCTGCAACGACACCCCGGCCGGCTTCTCCAGGACGAGCGGGATGCGCCGAGCGACGAGAGCGAGGCAGACCTCGCGCATCACGTCGTGCGGGACGAAGACGTACGCCAGCTCGGCGTCCCCGTGGGCCGCAAGCACTTCCGCCCAGGACTGGTAGAGAGGCGCGTCCCAGAGACGCGCAAGGTGCTCCGTGCGCGACGGGTCGGGGTCGCTGACCCCCACGACGTCGTGCTGCTCGGCGATCCGGTCTGCGCACAGGGGCACATGCCAGTGCGACGCGCCGAGGATGATCGTCTTGGCCTTTTTCATGTCTGCGCACCACTGCGGCTGAGCATCCCATCGGGGAGCTCGCTGGCCCGCAGGGCCTGACGGCGCCCGACCAACGCACGATCATCGAGGCCATCGACGGCACCAAGAGCCCGGTCATCAGCGTCTCGGTGCGACGGCTGGGGCAGCGCGTCGCAACGTACGCTGCAGGCATGCAGATCGCCAGGGCCAGTGGTCATGAACTCCCCACTGAGATCGGTTGCTGAGATCGGTTGCAGAAAAGTTAACGGAGGACCACCTAGGTGTCAACCACGGATCGATCCGACGCGGGTCCGCAAACCCGCCGGAGAACGCCGGCGGCGCTGGAACAGCAGCACCGTTATGAGGAGCGGGACGGTCACGATCATACCGGCGTCCATGATCCTGCCGTGGATGCTGTACTCCGCCGACGGCGCACTGCCGAGGTGATCCACGCGCCACGCTCAAATGTCTACTCGTTGGGAGGACTGTCGGCAATGTCACCTATCACCAGACCACACGCTGACAGATGATCTACCACCATGATCACCGCCCCTGGCCAGACAGAACACCTCCAACAGAGATCAAACAAGGCCTCCCACCTGCACATTCAGGATGGCGCACCCTCATTTGGGCGAGCTGTCACACTGGCACGGTGAACAGGATCATCGTCTGCGGCATCTCGGGGTCGGGCAAGACGACGCTCGCCAGGAAGCTGGCCGCCCGGCTCGGCCTGCCCCGCCATGAGCTCGACGCCCTGCATCACGGTCCCGGCTGGGTCAAGCGGCCGGAGTTCGAGGCCGAGGTGGACGAGTTCAGCCGGGGCGAGCGATGGGTGACCGAGGACCAGTACCACCGCTTCCTGGGTGACCTCCTGTGGCAGCGCGCCGACACGGTCGCCTGGCTGGACCTGCCGCGCCGCACCGTGATGTGGCGGGTCGTACGCCGCTCCCTCGGCCGCGCGATCACCCGGCGCGAGCTGTGGAACGGCAACCGGGAGGACTGGAGCTCGTGGCTCGAACCCGACCACCCGATCCGGTGGGCGTGGACGCAGCACCAGCGCCGCAAGACGCAGACTGCCGACCGCATCGCCCAGTACCCGGAGGTGACGGCGATCCGCTTGCGTACGGCACGCGCGACGAAACGCTGGCTCGGCGACCTGCCCCCAAAGGCGTGAGCCCGCCTACCCGACCAGGTCGAAGGCCAGCCGGGGCTCGATCTTGGCCAGCCGTGCGGCGCCCGCCCGCGTGGTGAGCACCGGGGCAGACCGGTTGAGCGCCAGGTCCGCAGTCTGCGCGTCTTCGAGGGTGAGGGCCACAGCGCTCATCAGGAAGCCGGAGCGAACGGCCCGCTCGGCGTCGCCGCGCCGGTCGATCAGGTGGTCGACGACGATCGCCGGATTGGTCAGCAGTGCCTCGACCCGAGCGGCCAGGCGTTGCAGGTACAGCTCGGGGTATCCGCTCGTGGCGATGGCCAGCACACTGGAGGGCAGGACGATGGTCACCATCTCCCGGGCGGCCGCCGCCAGCATGAGGCGCAGGTCCTTGTCTCCGCCGAGGTAGCCGGCCACGGCCGGCGTGTGCAGGATACGGCCGCGCGTCATGCGGCGTCGTGCTCGCTGTCCTTGAGGACCTCAGCGGTCGAGCGGTGCAGCCGCGCCGCCCAGTACGCCGCGCGCTCGGGATCATCGGGCAGCGGTTCGCCGAAGGCGGCGGCCTCGTCGGCCAGCCAAGCTTCGCGCTTGCGGGCCGTGGCGATCAGATCGGCCACTCCCGCGGAGAACGACGGGAGCTCGCCCGCCTTCACCTTCTCGTCGAGCCACGCGGCGTCTTCCTCAGGGAGGCTGATCGCCCTCTTGTCAGTCATACCAGAAGAGTACCTCAGTAATACCGGGTCGATCCTAGACCCGCGAAATCTCACCTTTACCTGCTCCTCCGAGCAGGAGGATGCCTGCGAACGCCCAGCCGCCAGACCTGATCGACTTTGAGCGACCGGCAATTGGATCACTCGCCACGCAGGCCGTCCTGGACCTCGCACCCAGTCACCGCCCGCTACAGCGGCTTCTCGCTCAACTCGCTCCCGCCTTACTTGCGGACCACCGACCCCGCGGTGGTGAAGGCGGCCCTCAAGCGCCTGGCCGGACTTCGTCGCCGACTCTCAGTACGCCGACGTTCCTGGGCACCAGGCGGATGCCGAACCAGGTCTTTCCGTCCCAGCGGCGGTGTTTGGCCAGGGTTCTCAGGGGTTCCTTGCCGCCGTCCTGCGTGGCCGGGTCCCAGGTGGTGGCGGCGCAGCGGTCGCACAACTCCGAGACGCTGAAGTCGATCTCGCCGATGCGGACCGACGTCCAGGCGTCCTCCGCGAAGGGTTCCGCGCCGTCGATGACGGCGTTGGGCCGGAGGCGGGCGACGTCGAGGGGCTCTGGGGGGTGCTCCTGGCGTTCCATGGCGCCTTCGGCGATCCAGTCGTCGAGGCGTCTCAGCGAACTCCGGGAGACCAGGTGGAGAGCCGCGTCCCAGGCGAAGTTGACGATCTCTCCGGGGAGGCCGCCGTGTTCCTCGGTAATGGTGCGGCGTCGCGGGTCGTCCTGCCAGACGAGGCAGGCCGGCTTGCCGAGAAGGCGGGTGAACCATTCATGGGCGTCGGCGTGGGCGAGGACGGCTCGGTCGAAGTTGGAGAAACCCACGGGGATCGTGTCGCCGGTGGCCTGGGGGACCTTGAGCTCACCCATGCCTCTCGCAGACAGGAGGAGGTCGCCTTCAGGGGTTTCAGCGGCCGAAACCGAGAGGAGCCGGGGGTGTTCGCCTACCCAGATCAATTCTCCCAGCGGGTCCACCACGGCCCAGCGGCGGTCGCCTTCCAGACCCCAGGGGAGGACTTGGACGGAGGGGCGGGGGGCGCCTTTGGTGGACTTGATGGGATAGGTGCGGATCTCAGCTAATTCCATCGGTCAAGGCTAAGAGAAAGCGCTCTCTCGGGGTATGGGAGCGTGTCCACGGGGCGTTCGGAGCGGCGACTGCCGCACGAACACCCCGACCCGGACCAGGGAGTCGACGGCTGGCAGGAGCAGGACGGCGCCAACGACGGCGGCCAGCGGCAGCTGCGCCTCGGGCCAGGCGATAGCTAGCGGGCACCCCGCCAATGGCGGGATATCGTACCCGTGGTGCGTCATGGCGGGGGCCTTCCGGTGCCAGGTTGTGGGGGGTGGGTGTCTCACGAGAGGCCGTCGGCCTCATCTCCACCTGAGCACACCGCTTGCAAGTTGGGAGAGTGCAGCTACTCGTCGCGGCCGCCGGGCCGCCGGTGCGGGCCATCAGCCGCTTGAGGGTGGCGAGCCTCGCCTGAATCTCGGCGTCGGTCATCGGGCCATCGCCGCACGGACCATGAGCACCATGGGCCGGTCCCCACAAAGTCCCTAATTCGGGCAATTCATGGCATCTTCCTCCCTAGGGAGGAACTTCCCTAGGGAGGTTGTCAAGATGATTCGTGAGATCCGAGGGCCGCTCCCTCAAGGGGTGTCCCCTAAGCTGATCGGGTCCGGAACAGGAAGGCCGCCCATGGCTGAGCCGCTCTAGCAGCGGATCGTGAACGACTACCGCGAGGCCATCGAGTCCGGCAGGCTCCGCCCCGGCGAGCTCCTACCGTCCGAACCGGAGCTCATCTCCCGGTATCACGCGAGCAAGAGCACCGTCGGCAAGGCCATCGCCGCCTTGAAGGCGGAAGGACTGGTGTTCAGCCAGCGCGGTCGCGGCGTCTTCGCCAAGCGCCGGCCCTCGATTCGGCGCATCGCGTCTGAGCGGTATCGCGCGGACATGGAGCCGCAGGACACACCGCAGACGTCCTTTACGGCCGAGCAGGGCATCGCCTGGCAGGACTACCGGCTCGACCGGACGTATGAGTGGATCGAGGCGGACGAGCGGCTGGCCGAGCTGTTCGGCGTCGCGGCCGGGACGCGTGTCCTGGAGCGGCGCTTCGTCTTTCACGCCCAGGGAGAGCCGACCCAGATGTCCCGGCCGTGCCTGCTCGCCTCCGATGTCGAGGGCACGCCGGTCGCCGACCCCGATCGCGAACCGTGGCCGGGCGGAACCATCGCCCAGTTGCGCTCCATCGGCATCGTCGTGGACGACGTCCAAGAGAGCGTCTCGGCGCGGATGCCCACGCCGGAGGAGACGGCCACGTTGAGCATCGGATCCGGGGTGCCCGTGTTCGCCATCACCCGCCGCATCCTGGCCCAGGGCCGCGTTGTCGAAGTGGCCGATCCCATCGTCATCCCTGCCGATCGGGCGATTCTCGACTACCACATCAACCTCGGCTGACCTGGGACCGAGGTGCGGGGCCGCCTACCGCGCTCGCTGGAGAGACGTGCTCTATGGCTTTCTCGACGGGCGCCTCGGGAGCGTCAGCCTGGCGTCGGTCGGCGAAATGGGTCTTTGCCGCTTCTAGCCGATGAGGACCTCGGTGATCTGGCGGGTGGTCTGCGCGGCGACTCGGGGGTTGGTGGCGGCGTACGAGATGTAGGCGTTCAGGCCGGTGGCGAGCGCCCAGCCGCGGCCGCGGGTCCAGGTGGCGTCGTCCACGCCGAGCGCCGTGCGGAAGGCGGCCCGGCTCTCGGCCGACATCAGGGTGAAGGCGATGGTCAGGTCGCGGGCCGGGTCGCCGATGCCGAGCTCGCCGAAGTCGATGACCGCGCTGAGGCGGCCGTCGGCGGTCAGCAGGTTGCCGGTGTGGAAGTCGCCGTGGAACCAGACCGGGGGGCGGTCCCATCCGGGTACGCTCAGCGCCGCGTCCCACAGCTCGGTCATGGCCGCCCCGTCGAAAACGGCACCCGAAGCAGCGTCGTCCGCGGCTCCCGACGCGACCCCAGACGCGGCGCCCGACGCCGTGCCCACCTGCGCGATGGCGGCCCGCGTGGCACGGTCCCGGTCCGCCAGCGGTCGGCCGGTGAGGTCCTCTCGGGCACTCGCGGCCGGGATGTCCCCGGGCGCGAACCGCTGAAGGGCGGTAAGGAACTCCGCCAGTTCGACGGCGGCCTCGGACGAGTCGGCCAGGGTCTCGACGGTCACCACCTCGCCGTCCAGCCAGCGCGACACCGCCCACGGCCATGGGTAGCCGTAGCCGGGCTCACCCACCCCCGCCGGCACCGGGATGGCCAGTGGCAGGTGCGGGGCGAGCCGGGGCAGCCACTCGTACTCCTTCTTGGCCTGCCCTATGGCCCCGGTATGGCGGGGCAGCCGGACGGACAGCTCCTCGCCCAGCCGGTAGATCACATGGTCCGAGCCGGCCGGATCGAGCAGCGCCAGGGGCAGCTCGGCCCACTGCGGGAACTGGGCATCGACCAGGCGCCTGACCAGTGCGGTGTCGATGTGCGGCCTGGTGTCCGTGCTCGCGCTTGCCAAGACCAGCTCCAGGTGTCGGCCCATGAGGACGTGCGGTGGATGGAGGTCCGCTTCCCAGCACGACGATGCTGGGAAGGACGTCATCCCCTGGCCAGCAGCGCCACGCACTCCACATGGTGGGTCATCGGGAAAGCGTCGAAGGCCCGCAGGTCGACCAGCCCGTAGCCGTCGTCGCCGAACCAGGCCAGGTCGCGGGCCAGCGTCGCCGGGTCGCACGAGACGTAGACGATCCGCGAGGACTCCAGCGCGGTGATCCGGTGGACCACGTCGCGTCCCAGCCCCGACCGGGGCGGATCGACGACGACGATGTCGGCCCGCTCGATCTGGAAGCGGTCCAGCGCCTCCTCCACCCGTCCCCGCTCCACCCGGGCCTGCGGCAGGTCGCGCAGGTTGGCGCGGGCGTCGCGGACGGCCGAGGCCTCCGACTCCAGGCCGAACACCGCGCCCTGCTCCCCCACGCCCTCCGCCAGGCCGGCGGCGAACAGGCCGACCCCGCAGTAGAGGTCCAGCGCCCACTCCCCAGGCTCCGGCGCGGCGTAGGACAGGACGGCGTCCAGCAGAGTCTCGGCGGCGCCCGGGTGCACCTGCCAGAAGCCGCTGCCCGCCACCCTGAACTCGCGGTCGCCCACCTGCTCGCGCAGCACGCCCGAGCCCTTGCGCGGGACGGTGTGGCCCTTGCCCTGGTCGAGCAGGATCGAGGCGGGCGCGTCGAGGTCGGGCACGGCCACGCTGCGCCTGGGGCGCGGCCTGACCACGACGGCACGGTCGCCGGTCGAGGAGGCGATCACCTCGACGGCGGACGCGCCCTGCCACTCGCGCCGCTCGGCCCCGACGGCCTCCACCTCCGGGTGCGCGATCAGGCAGGCGTCGACCACCTCGATGTCGTGCGAGCGGTGCCGGCGGAAGCCGAGCTCGCCGCCGGGCCGCGCGGCGAACTGGACGCGGGTACGCCAGCCGAGCCCGTCCTTGGCGCCCGGCACCTCCTCGACCACGATCTCGCGCTCGATGCCGGCCAGCCTGCTCAGCTGCTCGGCCACCACGGCGGCCTTGAGGCCACGCTGGGCCTCCTGGGTGGCGTGCTGCCAGTCGCAGCCGCCACAGCGGCCGGGGCCCGCGTAGGGGCAGGGCGGGACCACGCGGTCGGGCGAGGGCTCCAGCACTTGTACGGCGTCGGCCCGGAGGAAGCGGGTCGTCTCCTCGGTGACCTCGGCGATGACCCGCTCACCGGGCAGCGCGTGGCGGACGAACACCACCCGCCCGTCATGGCGCGCCACGCACCAACCGCCATGGGCGACCGGACCTACCGTCAGCTCGAGAGATGCCTGTTCCACACGGACACCCTATGCCCTGACCGGCACTGCCACTTTCCGGACTTACCCCGTTACGCGGAGTGGTCTCCGGCCTTGACCTGCTTCTTGGCCACCTGATGTCCCGCCCGGCGCGAGGCGCCCGGGGCGGCCGGCTCGGGCCGGCCCTTGAGCCGGTCGGAGGAGTGGAGCTGCCACGGCACGCTCGTCACCATGACGCCCGGCTTGAACAGCAGCCGCGCCTTCAGCCGCAGCGCGCTCTGGTTGTGCAGCAGGTGCTCCCACCAGTGCCCGACCACGTACTCGGGGATGAACACGGTCACCACGTCGCGCGGCGAGCGGCGGCGCAGGGTCTTGACGTAGTCGAGGATCGGCTGGGTGATCTCCCGGTATGGCGAGTCGAGCATCTTGAGCGGCACCGGGATGCCCAGGCGCTCCCACTCGTCCTGGAGCTGCCGCGCCTCGGCCCCCTCGACGCCGACGGTGATCGCCTCCAGTGTGGACGGCCGGGTGGCGCGGGCGTAGGCGACCGCGCGCATCGTCGGCTTGTGGATCTTGGAGACCAGGACGATCGCGTGGTTGCGCGCCGGCAGCGTCGACTCGTCGTACTCCTCGGTGATCTCCAGCTCGGCCGCCACGTTGTCGTAGTGGCGCCTGATGGCCTTCATCATGAGGAACAGGACCGGCATCGCGAAGCACACGATCCAGGCGCCGACCAGGAACTTGGTCAGCAGTACGACGACCAGCACCAGCCCGGTCATGATGCCGCCGAAGAAGTTGATCACCCGCGAGCGGTGCATCTGGTGGCGGATCTTGGGGTCGGTCTCGGTCTTGAGATGGCGGGTCCAGTGGATGACCATGCCGATCTGGCTGAGCGTGAAGGAGACGAAGACGCCGACGATGTAGAGGTTCAGCAGGCGGCTGACGTCGGCGTTGAACCCCCACAGCAGCAGGCACGCGCCCAGCGCCAGGATGACGATGCCGTTGGAGAAGGCCAGCCGGTCGCCGCGGGTGTGCAGCTGGCGGGGCAGGTAACGGTCCTGGGCCAGGATCGAGCCGAGCACCGGGAAGCCGTTGAAGGCGGTGTTGGCGGCCAGGAACAGGATGAGCGCGGTGACCGCCGAGATGATCACGAACGGCAGCGAGCCGCCGCCGAAGACCGCGTCGGCCACCTGCGAGATGATCGGCTGCTGGTAGTAGCCGGGACCGACCGGTTGCCCGTCGGGCCCGTGCAGGTCCGTGGCCACCACGGACGGCTCGGCCACCTTCACGCCCGAGGCCAGGCCCAGCGCGATGATGCCGCCGAACATGGTGATGGCGACCAGGCCCATCATGAGCAGCGTGGTGGCGGCGTTCTTGCTCTTGGGCTTGCGGAAGGCGGGCACACCGTTGCTGATGGCCTCCACGCCCGTCAGCGCCGCGCAGCCGGAGGAGAAGGCGCGCAAGATGAGGAAGGCGGCGGCGAAGGTGGTCAGGTTGGTCTGCTCGGCGTCGATGGTGAACCCGTCGCTGGGCGCCCGCAGCTCGTCGCCGAGCACCAGCAGCCGGAAGCCGCCCCAGAGGATCAGCCCCAGCACCGCGACCATGAACGCGTACGTCGGGACGGCGAAGGCGGCCCCCGACTCGCGCAGCCCGCGCAGATTGACCACGGTGAGCAGGACGACGATGACGATGGCGACGGCCGGCTTGTGCTCGCCGACGAAGGGGATCGTGGCGCCCACGTAGTCGACGCCGTTGGCGACCGACACCGCCACGGTCAGCACGTAGTCGACCATGAGCGCGCTGGCCACGGTCAGACCGGCGTTCTTGCCCAGGTTGGTGGTGGCCACCTCGTAGTCGCCGCCACCGCTCGGGTAGGCGTGCACGTTCTGCCGGTACGACGCCACGACCGTGAGCATCACGACCACGACGGCGATCGCGACCCATGGGCTGTAGGCGTAGAAGGACACTCCGGCCAGCGACAGGATGACCAGGATCTCCTGCGGCGCGTACGCCACGGAGGACAGGGCGTCGCTGGCGAAGACCGGCAGGGCAATGCGTTTGGGCAGCAGCTGCTCGTGGAGCTGGCCGCTGCGCAGCGCCCGGCCCACCAGCACGCGTTTGACAAGATCCGTTACCTTCGCCACGTTACGAGATGCTAGCCCCCCGCTGTAGGGGCGCCGACGTTGCGCTCCCTTATCGCGCCATACTGGTGTCGAGCAACCGGCCGACCGCGAAGTGCGGGGGAGTATGCATATAGTGATCATGGGATGTGGCCGGGTCGGTTCGACCTTGGCTCACATCCTCGAGGACAACGGCCATACGGTCGCGATCATCGACCGGGATCCGCAGGCGTTTCGCCGCCTGCGGGCCGGTTTCCGGGGGCGCCGGGTGACCGGTGTCGGATTCGACCGCGACGTGCTCACCGAGGCGGGCATCGAGTCCGCTTCCGCGTACGTGGCGGTCTCCAGCGGCGACAACTCCAACATCATCTCGGCGCGGGCGGCGCGCGAGACGTTCGGCGTCGACAATGTGGTGGCCCGCATCTACGACCCGCGGCGGGCCGAGGTCTACCAGCGCCTCGGCATCCCGACGGTGGCGACCGTGCGGTGGACCGCCGACCAGATCCTGCGCCGCATCCTGCCCGAGGGCGCCGAGCCGCTCTGGCGCGACCCCACAGGCACCGTGGTCCTGGCCGAGGTCGCCGCGCATACCGGCTGGATCGGCACCCGGGCCGTCGATCTGGAGGAGCGGGGCAGGGTCCGCGTCGCCTACCTCAACCGCATGGGCGAGGCCCTGGTCATCGCCGACGACACCGTGATCCAGGACGGCGACGTGCTGCACGTCATCGCCGCGGAGAGCGACATGGACCGGATCAACAAGGTGCTCGCGGCGGCACCGGAAGAGGACCACTGATGCGCGTCGCCATCGCCGGAGCGGGGGCCGTGGGCCGGTCCATCGCGGCCGAGTTGCTGGAGAACGGCCACGAGGTCCTGCTGATCGACATCGACCCCAGGGCCATCAAGATCGACAGCGTGCCGCGGGCGGAGTGGCTGCTGGCCGACGCCTGCGAGATCGCCTCGCTCGACGAGGCGGGGCTCAACAACTGCCACGTCGTCGTCGCCTCCTCCGGAGACGACAAGGTCAACCTCGTGGTGTCGCTGCTGGCCAAGACCGAGTACGGTGTGCCGCGCGTGGTGGCCCGGATCAACCACCCCAACAACGAGTGGCTGTTCAACGAGTCGTGGGGCGTGGACGTGGCGGTCTCGACGCCGCGCCTGCTGAGCGCGCTGGTGGAGGAGGCGGTGAGCGTCGGCGACCTGGTGCGCCTGATGACCTTCCGCCAGGGGCAGGCCAACCTGGTCGAGCTCACCCTGGCCGAAGACGCGCCCGTGGTGGGCCAGCGGGCCGGCTCGGTGCCGTGGCCCAACGACTCGGCGCTGGTCGCGATCCTGCGTGAGGGCCGGGTGCTGGTGCCGACCAACGACGACCCCCTCGAGGCGGGCGACGAACTCCTCTTCGTCGCCAACCAGGAGGTGGAGCAGGAGCTCGCGCACCTGCTCTCTCAGCACTGACGGCTCAGGCGGGGGCGACCGGCGGCTTGATCGGCGTTCGCCCCTTGCCGAGCAGCCACAGCATCGCGCCGAGCGCGGCCACCTGGAGCGGCCAGCCCATCGCGATCTTCGCCAGGCCGAGGGCGGCCACGGCCTCGTCGCCGCCGCCCACCAGCCACACGGGCAGCTGCACGGCCACCCTGACCACACACGGCAGCATCAGCAGCCAGGTGAGTTTGACGCAGAGCTTCACGATGCCCGGATCCTTGTGCCAGGCCGTGGGGTCACCGGTGACCGAGCCGATCAGGAATCCGACCACAGGCCACCGGGTGACGATCGACAGCAGCATCGCCACCGAGTAGCCGGCGTTCCACAGGATGCCGGGCAGGAAATAGTCCTTCGCGTCGCCGCTGCGGCTGGCGAAGAACGCGCCGATGGCGATGCCGATCAGACTGTTGATCACGAACTGCGGTGTCGACCGCTGCGCGAGCCTGGCCAGCAGGAGCACGACCGCCAGCGAGATGCTGACGATGAGCGAGGTCTTCAGCTCCTCGGTGACGATCCATGACAGCGTGAACGCGATGGTCGGCACCGCCGCCTCGATGATTCCGCGCACTCCCCCGAACGCCTTGGCGAGCTGGGCTCGCACCGCCGCTTCGACGGTGTCGTGGGCGACCTCTTCCGCCTCAGCACTCACCTGATCAACTCCCTGGGCGCAGCTCGTATCGAGGATTGAACATCACCTTGCGCCCGTCCTGCATGCTGACCAGGCCTTCGGCCTTGACGGTGCGCCCGGGCTCGATGCCCGCGATCTTGCGGCGGCCGAGCCACACCAGGTCGATGACGTCGGACCCGTCGTAGAGCTCGGCCTCAAGGGCGGGCGCGCCGCCCCTGGGTCGCAGTGTCACGGTACGTAGCGTACCGGCCACGCAGAAGCGGCGGCGGCCGCCACACGAGACGATCGGGGTCGCGCCGACCTCGTCGACGTCTTCCCGTAGTTCCTGGGCTTCGATTTCGGACTGGGTGGAGGCCAGCCGACTGAAGAACCCGCGCAATCCCCCGCGTTTGGGGGGCTCTGCCGTACTCATGATGACTCAGCCTACGTGATGTGGGCGCTCAGCGAATCTCGCTGATCTCGGGACCTCGTTTGAACGGGTTGAGCCCCTGGTCGTCGGTCGTTTCGGCGCCCTGCTCGTTGGGGCGGCGCAGCGTGATCGGCTCTTCCCGGGCCATCGGCTCGGTGCCGCGCACGACCACGACGTCCTTGATGAAGTCGAGGAAGACGTTCGCCACGTTCTCGTCGAGCGCGGCGCGGCCGCTGATCATCGCCAGCATGAACCAGCGCGGCCCGTCGACGCCGATGTAGCGGGCCTTGCGGGTGGTGTTGCCCTCGCCGCTGATCTCGCCGATGAGCTCGGGTCCGAAGGGGCCCTCCTGCTCGGTGAGATTGTCGGCGCCGGTCCGGATCTTGGCTCTGATCTCGTCCCAGAGCCCCATGCTCTTGGGCGCGGCCAGCGCCTGCAGCTGGAGCGAACTCTCCTCGTAGAGCGCGACGACCCCGACGTTCTGGTCTCCCACCGAGGCCAGCCGCAGGTCGAAGTCCGGGTTGTGCGGCAGGAGCAGCCCGCCGAGGTCGATCCTGTCGCTCTCGGGGTGGGGCTCGTCGGCGTCCCACGGGCCGGACTCGCGCGTTGGGGCGGCGGAAGCCTGCTGCTCGGCCGCCTGATCCGGCTGCTCACGACGGCGTCGTCGGAACACTGTGCTCACTCTCCCTGGTTAACGTCCTGTTGATCCGAAACCGCCGGTGCCGCGGGCCGAGCCTGGCAGCTGCTCCACCTCGGTGAAGGCCGCCCGCTCGACGCGCTTGATGACCAGCTGGGCCACCCGGTCACCGCGGCTCAGGCGGAAGGGCTCCTTGGCGTCGGTGTTGATCACCGTCACCCGGATCTCGCCGCGGTAGCCGGCGTCGACCGTGCCTGGCGCGTTGACCAGCGTGACGCCGTGCCTGGCGGCCAGGCCCGAGCGGGGGTGCACGAACGCGGCGTAGCCGTCGGGCAGCGCTATCGCGACGCCCGTCCCGACCATGGCCCGCTCGCCGGGCAGCAGCTCGACGTCCGCGGCCGCGTAGAGATCGGCGCCCGCGTCGCCCGGATGGGCGTAGGACGGCACCGGCAGCCCGTCGTCGAGTCGCTGGATGAGGACCTGCACGTCGGTCAAGGGTTCACCTCATGGTCATGGTGCTCGGCGGCGATGCGCCCCCTCAGCCTCAAGGTACGCCCTTCCGCCCGCGATCCCGGCGCACCGGGCAGGCGGGTGGAGTGTCGTGCCGCCGGAAGCCCTCGTGAGAACGGGGAGACGGCCGCCGATCTCCGAGGTCCCGCGGCGAGGTGGTCACGGGTGACGAGGTTACTCGCTGTCAGACGGACTATCGTCCTCGGCGGGAGAACCCGAAGCCGGCGGAGACGGCCGCGGGGCGGGTGCCGGAGTGGGCCCAGGTGGCAGGGCGGGCGGTTTGTGGAACAGTTCGGGCAGCGCCCGGTAGATCACCGCCGCCACGGGCACGGCCACCGCCGCCCCCGCGATGCCGGCCAGGATGCCGCCGACGGACAGCACGAGGATGATGGCCAGCGGGTGGAAGTTGAGCGCCCGGCCGACGATGAGCGGCTGGAGCACGTGGTTCTCCAGCTGCTGCTCGACGATCAGGATGCCGACGAAGATCAACGCGTAGAGAGGCCCCTTGGCGCCCAGCGTGACCAGGGTGGCGATCGTACCGGCGAAGAAGATGCCGACGATCGGGATGAAGCTGGCGAAGAAGATCAGCACCGCCAGCGGCGCCCAGAGGGGCACCCCCATGCCGGCCAGCACGATGCCCATGATCACGCCGTGCACGGCGGCGACCGCGACGGTGCCCTGCACGTAGTGGGAGAGCGTGGTCCAGGCGGCCCGCCCCGCCCGGTCGACGCGCGGCGACATCGAGCCGAACCCCCGCAGGAACCACGACCAGATCCGGTCGCCGTCCTTGAGCAGGAAGAACGAGACGAACAGCAGCAGCACCAGGGAGGCGAGCACCTCGAAGGCGACCGCGCCGGCGGTCAGGACCGTACTGGTGATGGCCGTGCGCTGGGCGTTGACCATCGTCGCGATCTCGTCGACGTAGCTGGTGATCTGCGCCTCTTTGAGGTGCAGCGGGCCGGTGATCAGCCAGTTCTGGACGTCGCGGGCGGTGGACTGGACCTGTTCGACCAGGTTGGGGAACTCCTCGGTGGCCCGCGCGCCCACCAGCCAGCCGGTGCCGGCGAGCACCGCGAGGGCCACCAGCATGGTGATCCAGGTGGCGTAGATGGGCCGCATGCCCGCCTGGCGCAGGCTCCTGGTGAGCGGGAACAGCAGCGCGGTCAGCAGCAGCGCGATGGCGACCGGCAGGGCCACGAAGCTGAGCCGCGCGATGCCCTGGACGAAGAAGTAGACGACCACGCCGACGAGGATCAGGCACAGGCACCATGCCGCCATCTTGGCCAGCACGGGTGGCACGAGCTTGGTGGGGCGGTCGGTCAGCACGTGTTCAAGACTGGCACGTCAGGGACATATGTGCGCATGGATAAAAGATCGGGTCTGGGCAACGGCATGATCACATGTCACCGTCATGCACATGAGGACCGTCGCGCTGGTTAAAGTGAGCGCGATCACCGCGGTGATCGCGTGTCTCGTGGCGGCCCCGGTGCCCGCCCTGGCCTCGCGCGGCGAACCCGCGCTCGACGTGCTGTCGAGCCGCGCCGATCGAGTGAGTGGCGGGGACGCGTTGGTCAGGGTACGAGTGAGCCAGGGCGTGCGGCTCAAGGTGCTGCGCAACGGCGATGACGTCACCGCGTCCTTCAAGCCGGACCCCGGCGGCGAATCCTTCAGCGGCCTGGTGACCGGGCTGATCGACGGCGACAACACGATCAAGGCGCTGGCGGGGCCGTTCAAGGAGACGCTGAAGTTACGCAACCACCCGATCTCGGGGCCGGTCTTCTCGGGGCCGCACCAGTACCCCTTCCTGTGCAAGACGGAGCGGAGCGGGCTCGGCCCGCCCGTCGCGGACAACCAGGAAGGCCAGGGCATGCGCACCACGGGCGGATGGAGCAGGGACTGCTTCGCGCCGGTGCTGACGGAGCGGCTCTACCGCGCGACGGACGGCGCGTTCAAGACGATGCCCGCCGAACGGCCCGCGGACATGTCGACCACCACCACCCTCGACGGCCGGACGGTGGACTTCGTGGTGCGCCGCGAGCGCGGCGTGATCAACCGCTTCCTCTACTCCATCGCGATGCTGGAGGACGGCTACAACGGCCGGGCGATCTACCGCTTCGACGGCGGCGTGGGGATCGGCCACGACCAGGGCACGATCGGCGGTAGCGCGCTCGACGCGTACGGGCTGGGCAAGGGCTACGCGATCCTGTACTCCTCGGGCACCCGCACCTCCACGCACTACAACCTGATCCTCGGCGGCGAGACCGCGCTGATGGTGAAGGAGCGGTTCATCGAGAAGTACGGCGTGCCGCTCTACACCGTCGGCGTCGGCGCCTCGGGCGGCGCCCTCCAGCAGTACGTCTACGGCCAGAACTACGGCACCGAGGTGATCGACGCGGCGATCCCGCAGTATTCCTATCCCGACATGGTCACCCAGACCATCCACGTCGGCGACTGCGAACTGCTCGAACGCTACATGGACCACAACCCGCGCTGGGCCTCCTGGGACGCGCGGACCGCGCTGATCGGGATGAACGCCAGTGACACCGTGGACAACCCCTACACCGGCAAGCCGGGCTCCGACGAGTGCGTCAAGGGCTGGCGCGGGCTGACCCCGCTGACCATGAACCCCCTCTGGACCTCCAACAACGACGCCGAGTGGGCCAAGATGGACCCGCCCGGCGTCAAGGACACCGTCCAGTGGACGCACTGGGACGACCTGCGCGAGATCTACGGCGTCGCCCCTGACGGCTACGCCCGCTCCACCTGGGACAACGTCGGCGTTCAGTACGGCCTGGGCGCGCTGGTGAAGGGCGTGATCACGCCCGCGGAGTTCCTCGACGTCAACGCGCGCGCCGGCTCCTGGAAGGAGTCGAAGGACATGGTGCGGGAGGGCTGCCCGTTCACCCCCTCCCTCTGCCAGGACCCCGCCCAGTTCGACCCGTGGAGCTCGCGCAACATGCGGACCGGCGACCCGGCCCCGCGGCGCACCGGCGACCCCATCGCGATCAAGAACGTGGAGCGCAGCGGGCTGGTGTTCAGGGGCGACATCGCCATCCCGATCATCGACTGGCGCCACTATCTCGAGGACCAGCTCGACATGCACGACTCGCACCAGTCGTTCGTCTCGCGGCAGCGGATGCTGAACTACGACGGCAACGCCGGCAACCAGGTCATCTGGTTCACCGACGCCCGCCCCGACGGGCCGGCCTTCGACCAGACGCCCGAGGCGCTGCAGGTGATGGACCAGTGGATGGCCAACATCCGCTCGCGCCCGTGGCGCGGGGTGGCGGGCAACAAGCCCGCGGCGGCCGTGGACCGCTGCTTCACCAGCGCCGGGGCGCAGATCGCCGCGGGCCCGCACGTGTGGGACGGCGTCCTGGACCGCCGCGCCGCCGGCGCCTGCACCACGCGCTTCCCGCTCTACTCCACCTCCCGCGTGGTGGCGGGCGGCCCGCTGGAGGGCGGCGTCTACAAGTGCCGCCTGCAGCCGGTGGCCAGGGCCGTCGCGCGCGGTCTGTACGGCTCGTGGCGCCCGTCCCCCGAGGAGCGGACCCGCCTTGAGGCGATCTTCCCCTCGGGGGTGTGCGACTACTAGCGATTACTGCTCTTCGAGCGCCACCTCGACGGCGAATTCGGGACCGGCGTCGAGGACGAACTCCTCGACGTTGCCCGCGCCGCACAGGTCGTCCTGCGCCAGCCGTACCAGGGCGATCTCGGGGCCCGACACCGTGAGGCGGGAGACCTCGGCGCGCATCGACAGCTTGGCGGCCGACTTGGCCTTGCGGATCCGCCCGAGCACGTCGGAGGCCACGGTGAGCACCGCCGGGTCACCCGCGCCCGCCGGGGCCGACGGCCAGGCCGCGCGGTGGACGGAGCCCGGACGCCACCACGACCAGACCTCCTCTGTGACGAACGGCAGGAACGGCGCGAAGAGCCGCAGCAGCACATCGAGCGCCTGGCGCAGCGCCGCGTGCGCCGAGGCGGCCGCCGGGCCGCTCTCGTAGGCCCTGGCCTTGACCAGCTCCAGGTAGTCGTCGCAGAACGCCCAGAAGAAGCGCTCGGCGGCCTCCATCGCCCGGGTGTAGTCGTAGCCCTCGAACGCCTGGGTGGCCTCCTCGACCATCTCTGAGAGCTGGGCCAGCATCGACAGGTCGAGCGGCTCGGTGACCGCCGAGTCGGAATCCGGGAAGCCGAGCACGAACTTCGACGCGTTGAGGATCTTGATGGCCAGCCGCCGGCCGACCTTGATCTGCCCGGTGTCGAACGCCGTGTCGGTGCCCGGCCGCCCGCTGGCCGCCCAGTAGCGGACCGCGTCGGAGCCGTACTCCTCCAGCAGCCCGAGCGGCGTCGTGACGTTGCCCTTGGACTTGGACATCTTCTTGCGGTCGGGGTCGAGGATCCAGCCCGCGATGACCACGTCCCGCCACGGCAGCGTGCCGAACTCCTGGTGCGCCCTGACCACGGTGGAGAACAGCCAGGTGCGGATGATCTCGTGCGCCTGCGGCCGCAGGTCCATCGGGAAGACCCGGGCGAACAGGTCGGGATCCCGCTCCCAGCCGCCGGCGATCTCCGGCGTGAGGGACGAGGTCGCCCAGGTGTCCATGATGTCCGGATCGCCCATGAAGCCGCCCGGCACGCCCCGCTGGTCCTCGGTGTAGCCGTCGGGCGCCTGCGAGGAGGGGTCGATCGGCAGCAGGTCCTCCGACGGCACCAGCGGGTTGGAGTAGTCGGGCTCGCCCGAGGCGTCCAGCGGGTACCAGACGGGGATCGGCACGCCGAAGAAGCGCTGCCGGGAGATCAGCCAGTCGCCGGCCAGCCCCCGAACCCAGTTGTCGTAGCGGACCTTCATGTGCGGCGGGTGCCAGCGCAGCTCGGCGCCCCTGGCCAGGAGCTGCTCGCGCAGCTGGGGGTCGCGCCCGCCGTTGCGGATGTACCACTGGCGGGTGGTGACGATCTCCAGCGGGCGCTCGCCCTTCTCGTAGAACTTCACCATCCGCTTCGTGGAGCGCGGATCGCCGTCCAGGTCGCCGGACTCGCGCAGCAGCTCCACGACGCGCTCGCGAGCGCTGTGGACGGTCTTGCCGGCCAGCTCTTTGTACGGCTCCTGCTCGACGCCCTCGGGCGGCTCGGGCAGCAGGCGGCCGTCCTTGCCGATGATCGGCCTGGTCTCCAGCGCCAGCTCGCGCCACCAGGTGACGTCGGTGAGGTCGCCGAACGTACAGACCATCGCGATGCCGGAGCCCTTGTCGGGCTCGGCCAGGTGGTGGGCCAGCACCGGCACCTCGGCGCCGAACAGCGGCGTCAGCACCGAGGTGCCGAACAGCGGCTTGTACCGCTCGTCGTCGGGGTGCGCCACCAGGGCGACGCAGGCGGGCAGCAGCTCGGGCCGGGTCGTCTCGATCCAGACCGGCCCCTTCTCGCCGTAGAAGGAGACCCGGTGGAAGGCCCCCGGCCACTCGCGATCCTCCAGCTCCGCCTGGGCGACGGCGGTGCGGAAGGAGACGTCCCACAGCGTCGGCGCCTCGGCCATATAGGCCTCGCCGCGCGCCAGGGTGCGCAGGAAGGCCCGCTGCGAGGCGGCTCGCGCGTTGGCGTCGATGGTCGCGTACGTCAGCGACCAGTCGACCGACAGCCCCAGCCGCCGCCACAGCTCCTCGAACGCCTTCTCGTCCTCGACGGTCAGCCGCTCGCACAGCTCGATGAAGTTTCCACGTGAGACGGAGACCTGCCGCTTGGGATCGGGCTTGGCCGGAGGTGTGAAGTCCGGGTCATAGGGCACCGAAGGGTCACAGCGGACGCCGAAGTGGTTCTGCACCCGCCGCTCGGTGGGCAGGCCGTTGTCGTCCCATCCCATGGGGTAGAAGACCTCGCGGCCGCGCATCCGCTGGAAACGGGCGATGGTGTCGGTGTGCGTGTAGGAGAAGACGTGACCCACGTGAAGGGAACCGGAGACGGTCGGAGGCGGGGTGTCGATCGAGTAGATCTGCTCCCACGGCTTGGACCTGTCGAACCGGTAAATAGCGTCATCTTCCCAGCGCGCTACCCATACCTTCTCCAAGCCGTCGAGAGTCGGTTTCTCCGGCATGGCTGCATGGCGTAGTCGCTGCTGATTCATGCCTCCTTATGGTACGGCTTCACCGGCCCAGGAAGCGTTACAGACTAGGGTTCGTTACATAGCGGAAGGAGACGTTCGGATGGCAGACGACAAGCCTGACCTCGCCTGGCGGGTCATCGGGGGACTGGTCGGATTGGCCACCGCGTGGGCGGCACGCAAGATCCTCGGGTTCGTCTGGGTGAAGACCACCGGCAAGGAGCCGCCGATCGACACCGACTCACCCGAGGTCAGCATGGGCGAGGCCATCGGCTACGCCGTGGTGATGGGCGTCGGGATGTCCGTGGCGCAGATCGTGGTCAACCGGACCGCCAAGAAGCGGTATGAGGCGTGGAAGACGGTAAAGCAGGTGTCTCAAGGGCATTGAGGAACTCTCCGGCCCAGCGGTCCACGTCGTAGGTGGCTACCCGGCGGCGCATCGTACGCATCCGCCGGGACAGCTCGTGCGGCGTGGCCCGCATCGCCGTCATCATCTGGCGCTTGACGTCCTCGACGTCGTACGGATTGACCAGGTACGACTGCCGCAGCTCGTCGGCCGCCCCCGCGAACTCACTGAGCACGAGCGCGCCCCGCAGGTCGTGGTGACAGGCGACGTACTCCTTGGCGACCAGGTTCATCCCGTCACGCAGCGGCGTGACCACCATGACGTCGCTGGCCAGGTAGAGCGCGGCCAGCTCCTCGCGGCCGTACGACTGGTGGAAATACTGGATCGGCTGCAGGCCGAGCATCGCGTGCTCGCCGTTGATCCGGCCGACCTGCAGCTCGATGTCGTCGCGCAGCCGGCGATATTCGTCGACCCGTTCCCGGCTGGGCGTGGCGATCTGCACGAACACCGCCTCGTTGGGCTTCAGTCTCCCCTCCTTGAGCAGCTCGCCGAACGCCTCCAGCCGCAGCCCGATGCCCTTGGTGTAGTCCAGCCGGTCCACCCCGAGCAGCACGTGCTCCGGATCGCCGAGCTCCGCCCTGATCTCCTTGGCTCGGGTCATGATGTGCTCCTGGCGCACCATCGTGTCGAGCTCAGCGAAGTCCACCGAAATGGGGAACGCCTGCGTGGTCACGATCCGGTCGTCGAGGAAGATCTCGTTCCCCTTGTACGGCAGGCCGAGCAGCCTGCGGCACAGCCGCCGGAAGTTGGCGGCGCCGCCGGGCAACTGGAAGCCCACCAGGTCGGCCCCGAGCAGCCCTTCGACCAGCTCCTTGCGCCAGGGCAGCCGCCAGAACAGCTCGACCGGCGGGAACGGGATGTGCAGGAAGAAGCCGATGCGCAGGTCCGGCCGGAGCTTGCGCAGCATGGCGGGGACCAGCTGGAGCTGGTAGTCCTGCACCCAGACGACCGCCCCCTCCTCGGCCACCTCGGCCGCGGCCTCGGCGAAGCGCTGGTTGACGGTGGTGTAGGCGTCCCACATGTCACGCTCGAACACCGGCGGCGCCACCACGTCGTGATAGAGCGGCCAGAGCGTGGCGTTGGAGAAACCCTCGTAGTAGAGCTCCACCTCGCGAGCCGACAGCGGCACCGGGATCAGGCTCATGCCGTCCTGGTCGAAGGGCTCCAGGCGCTCGTCGGCGGCGCCGTGCCAGCCCAGCCAGGCGCCGTGCCGGCGCTGCATGACGGGAGCGATGGCGGTGACGAGCCCGCCCGGGCTCCTGCGCCATGAGGCCGTCCCGTCCGGCTCGACCGTTCGATCCACCGGCAACCGGTTCGCGACGATCATAAACGAGTTACGGCCACTCACCCAGGTCCTCCTAGAGTCCATCCTTCATGCGCCGCGGGACACGGCACATGGTGGCGGCCACCCGCTCGGGCTCCGCCTGGGAGATGATCGCGGCGACATGGGCGGCCGGCCTGACGATCCAGACCTCGCCCCGCTTCCGCGCCCAGCGTCTTTACCAGGACTCGGGAGCGGTCCAATGCCGCGAACTCACGCACGGCGAGCGGCGCCGTAGTGACCTTGCCCAGGACCTGCACAAACAAACGCGAATCGCACATATCACCTAGTGCGGCGGTCACTGAGTGGGTTCGTCACACGACCGTCTCGATCCGTGTGACGGTCGGTGGTGGCTGGGGTCTTTCGGAGAGAAACCCCCTTCGGGGGAGGGAAAAGGGACGGTCCGTGATGGCTGGGGCCCTTGGGAGGGACACCCCTCCGGGGCGAGGAAAACGGCTACCCGGCGGGAGTCGGACAGCGCCGCGACCGTCGGGCCCACGTCGGCGGCGCCGGGCGGGGCGAGGCGGCGGCCTGGGCGGGCGGCGGCGTCGCGCGGCCGGGCCACGTCGGCGGGAGCGGGTGACGGCCGCCGGGGCGGGTGGCGTTGGCGGGGAGGTCGTGGGTGTCGGAGGGTGGGCAGTGAGGAGTTGGCCGTCTCTTGACAGAGATCAGGCCGGGCGGTGGAGTATTTACCGAACAGTCGGTCAGTTGAGCGAAGGAGACCTGCGTTGGAGAGCGCGCGGCGCATGATGGACGCCGACACCGCCTCCGCGGCCCTGGGCATCGAGTTGACGGAGCTGGGTGCCGGGCGGGCGGTGTGCCGCATGGAGGTCACCGAGCGGATGATCAACGGGCACGCGCTGTGCCACGGCGGCTACGTCTTCCTGCTGGCCGACACCGCGTTCGCCTGCGCGTGCAACAGCCACGGCCCCGTGACGGTCGCGGCGGGGGCGGAGATCACCTTCACCGCCCCGGCTCGGATGGGCGACGTTCTGACGGCCGAGGCGGCCGAACGCACTCGCTACGGCCGCAGTGGCATCTACGACATCACGGTGAAGAAGGCCGACGGTGAGGTGGTCGCGGAGTTCCGTGGCCGCAGCAAGGAGATGAGATGAGACTCGGCGCCGCCCCTCAGCCCGGCGACCTCGATCCGATCGAGCGGGCTTCGCGCGACGAGCTCATGGCGCTCCAACTGGAGCGCCTCCAACGGACACTCCACCACGCCTACCAAAATGTCCCGATATATCGGCAAAAGTTTGATGAGCATGGCGTCCACCCGGCCGACTGCAAGGAGCTCGGCGACCTGGTGAAGTTCCCCTTCACCACGAAGCAGGACCTGCGCGACTGCTACCCCTTCGGCATGTTCGCCGTGCCACGGGAGCGGGTGGCGCGGGTGCACGCCTCCAGCGGCACCACCGGGCAGCCGACCGTGGTCGGCTACACCAAGAACGACCTCGACGTCTGGGCGGAGGTCATGGCCCGCTCGATCCGCGCCTCGGGCGGCCGGCCGGGCGACATCGTGCACATCTCGTACGGCTACGGCCTGTTCACCGGCGGCCTGGGCGCCCACTACGGCGCCGAGCGGCTGGGCTGCACGGTGATACCGGTCTCCGGCGGTATGACGTCCCGCCAGGTACAGCTGATCACCGACTTCCGGCCGGACGTCATCATGGTCACGCCGTCGTACATGCTGGCGCTGCTCGACGAGTTCGACCGGCAGGGCCTGGACGCCCGCGCGTGCTCGCTGCGCATCGGCGTCTTCGGCGCCGAGCCGTGGACCGAGGAGATGCGCGCGGAGATCGAGGAGCGCTTCGACCTGGACGCCGTCGACATCTACGGCCTGTCCGAGGTGATGGGGCCGGGCGTGGCCAACGAGTGCGTGGAGTCGAAGGACGGTCTGCACGTCTGGGAGGACCACTTCTACCCCGAGACCGTCGACCCGTTCACCGGGGCCCCCGCCGAGTCGGGCGAGCTGGTCTTCACCAGCCTCACCAAGGAGGCGCTGCCGATCATCCGCTACCGGACCCGCGACCTGACCAGGCTGCTGCCCGGCACGGCGCGGCCGGCGTTCCGGCGGATGGAGAAGGTGACGGGCCGCACCGACGACATGATCATCCTGCGCGGGGTGAACGTCTTCCCCACCCAGATCGAGGAGATCGTGCTGCGCGTGCCGGGGCTGTCGCCGCACTTCCAGGTACGGCTCACCCGACCGGAACGGCTCGACGTGATGACGGTCAGGGTCGAGGCGCGACCGGGCCCGCAGGACGGCACAGAGGCCCGCGCAGAGGCAGGCCAGACGCTGCGCAGGGTCGTCAAGGACACGATCGGCGTGCAGGTCGAGGTCGAGGTGGTGGACCCGGAGACGCTGGAGCGCTCAGTAGGCAAACTCCGGCGCGTCATCGACAAGCGGGATCATTAGGCCGACGGAGGCGTCCTAAGGCTGGATCTCCGGCGAGCGGTTGCCGGGCGGCAGCTTGCCGCGCAGGTCGTCGCGGATGGCCCCACCCAGCTTCTTGGTCGCCATCCGGTTGAGCGCGCCGCCGGCGACGGCGCCGGTGAGGAACGGGCCCAGTGTGGTCAGGTGGCGCCCGAGGGTACGCATGAGGCGGTTGCGCAGGGCGGTCTTCGTGGCCGCGCCGAGCGCGAGGGTGACGGAGGCGGGCGCGAGGGGGTCGACGCCGCGCTGCTTGGCCCAGGCCGCGGCGAAGACGGCCGCGCGCTGGGTGCCGGTGCCCGAGACGCGTACGCCGTAGACCTCGTGCAGCTCGGCCAGCAGCTTGACCTCGATGGCGGCCACCACGATGGTCTCGGCCACGAGCTGGGCCGGAGCGGAGAGAAGGAGGGGTGGAGCCGCGAACTCGGCCGCGGCGAGCGCTCCGCCGATGGCGCCGACCGTCATGGTCGCCTTCTGGGCGGTGCGCACCAGGTCGTCGGCGAGTTGCTCGCCAGTCAGGCCGTGGTGGTGCTCGGAGAGCGTGTGCAGGTCTCTGATGGGGATGCGGGGCGCGATGTTCATGAACACATCCGCCAGCCAGCGTCCACGCCCGACTCCGGTCTCACGCGTCTTGCGCGCGCCAGAGGCCAGAGCGCGGGCTAGACGGCCGAGCAGCCGTCGCCGCTCGGCCGGCTCCAGCTCACCGGAATCGGTGAGCCTGCCTACGAGCTCGCCGACCTCTTGATCGGGGTCGGCGATCTCGTCGTCTGGTTGCCTGTCCTTCTCAGGTGCGGCCACGCGGAGCCTCCTCCTTCGTCAGGCGGCGCACTCCCGGCACACCTGCTGGCCGTTCTTCTCGGAGGCCAGCTGGCTGCGGTGGTGCACGAGGAAGCAACGCGAGCAGGTGAACTCGTCCGCCTGGCGCGGGATCACGCGCAGGCTGAGCTCTTCGTTCGACAGGTCGGCACCGGGTAGTTCGAGCGACTCGGCCAGATCGGTCTCATCGATGTCGATACTGCCCGACGACTTGTCGGTGCGCCGCGCCTGGAGCTCCTGGAGGCTGTCTTCCCCCAGGTCGTCGTCCGTCTTGCGCGGGCTGTCGTAATCGGTAGCCATCGTGCTTGCTCCATCCCCCTCATCTATACGTCTTCGCGCTCATCGCGCGTCTTCTAACGTCCAGGAGCCTCATCTTGTGCCCGTTCTGCCGGGGGAATTTTTGCATCGGTACCCAGCAGGAAGGAACCATGAACCTCCCAACACGTCAGGGCTCGCTGCCGTCGGCAATGGTTAGCCAAATATGGCGAAACCCACAGCCTTGGCGGCATGCCCCACCGTGTTCGACGGCACATCCAACCACATGTGCGGCGAGAACGAGACGCCCGCCGTGGTGCAACACGCCGGATCAGCGGCTCGGCAGCCGAATGGTCACCACAAGTCCTCCGCCTTCCCGCGGCACGGCGGTCACATTTCCGCCGTGAGCCTGCACAACAGCACGAACGATGGACAGCCCCAGCCCAGATCCCTTCGCCGATTCCACGCGATCCGCGTGGAGCCTCCGGAAGGGCTCGAACAGGCTGTTCACCTCGTACGCAGGGACATGCTGCCCTGTGTTGGCCACCTGAACAACCAGTGCACCGTCTACCATTCCCGTTCGGATCCATACTTTTCCGTTTTCCGGAATGTTGTACTTGACGGCGTTCTCGAGCAGGTTGCTGACGGACCGCTCCAAGAGCACCGGATCGCCTATGGTAGGCGCGCTGACCAGTTCGGTGGTGATGGTTACGCCGTTATCTTCGGCGAATGGGGTCACCTGCTCAACGGCCGTCTGGGCGACGTCCTTGACGTCCAGCGGCTTGCGTACCGCCAGCTCGCGTTCGCTCCTGGCGAGCAGCAGCAGGCCTTCGATGAGCTTCTCGTTGCGCGCGTTGACTTCGAGCAGCGTACGGCCGAGCGCCTTGAGGTCTTGGGACGCCTCGGGATCGGACAGCGCGATCTCCAGGACCGTCCTGTTGATGGTCAGCGGGGTCCGCAACTCGTGCGAGGCATTGGCGACGAACCTGCGCTGGGTGTCGAATGCGAGATTGAGCCGGGTGAGCATGGCGTCGAAGGTGTCGCCCAGCTCCTTCAACTCGTCGTCCGGGCCCACCAGGTCGATGCGCTGATGGGCCAGGGTGCTCTCGGAGAGCTTCTTGGCCGTGGCCGTCATCTGGCTCACGGGCCGCATCGCCCGGTCGGCGACGAAGTAGCCGAGCATCACCGCGAGGATGCCGACGCCGGCCAGTGCCAGGTAGGAGCTCTGCAGCAGCGCGTCGCGGGCGTTGGCGACGGTCTGGTCCTTGGCGTTGTACCACCGCGCGTGGATGATGGCCGCGTCGATGGCGTCGATGTCGCCGGTGTCGAGCGGCGGCCACACGCTGTTGATCGCTGTGCCGACGATGACGTACATCGAGACGAGCAGTACCCCCGCGGCCACGAAGAACAGCGCGCCATAAGCGATGGTGAGTCTCCATCGGATACTCAGCTTGCCCGGCAGCTCCTTGACCCGCTCCATCGTGGTCCGTTGCGGCCGGACGTACGACGGTGGCGGCGGGCCGTCCCAGACGGGCGGCCCGCTCGGCGGCGGGACCGGCGGCAGCTGCTTGCTCCGCGACACGGCCCGCTCGGAATGGGGGCTGATCATCGGGTGCGTCGGCGTCGCCTCGCGCTCCGGCCGTTCAGTCACAATTTGTATCCCACTCCGGGCACCGTCTCGATCACCTGCGGATCCCCAAGCTTCTTGCGCAGCGTCATCATCGTCACCCGCACCACGTTGGTGAACGGGTCGATGTTCTCGTCCCACGCCTTGTCCAGCAGATCCTCCTGGCTGACGACGGCGCCCTCCGCCCGCATCAGCTCTTCCAGGACCGCGAACTCCTTCTTGGTGAGGATGACCTCCTTGCCCTCGCGCTCGACCAGCCGCTTGCCCGGGTCCAGCCGGATCCCGCCCCGCTCCAGGACGGGCGGCAGGGCCGGCGCCGACCGGCGGCCGAGCGCCCGCACCCGGGCGACCAGCTCGACGAAGACGAACGGCTTGGCCAGGTAGTCGTCGGCCCCCAGGCCGAGCCCCTCCACCTTGTCGTCGACGTCACCGGACGCGGTCAGCATCAGGATGCGCGAGGACGTACGCTGCTCCACCAGACGGCGGCAGACCTCGTCACCGTGCACGACCGGCAGGTCGCGGTCCAGGACGATCACGTCGTAGTCGATGTAGGAGGTGCGCTCCAGCGCGCCGCCCCCGTCATAGGCCACATCCACCGCCATGGCCTCGCGCCGCAGACCGGTCGCGATCGCGTCAGCGAGCACCCGCTCGTCCTCTACAACCAGCACTCGCACGACTGGCACCTCTCTCCGGATCCGCTGCTTCATTCTGCCCACATCTGCGATAAGCGCACGGTAAGGCATGTCAGAGCATGTGTGCCGCAAGGCACAGCCAAATTCATGTTTCGGTACGCGATGGGCCGGGGTATGCCTGCTGGACACCCATCGCCGTGTGCCTCTTTTGGCTTCCCCACGAGCGGTGGGCGCTCTTCGCTCCGCAACCCCTGAAGAGAGTAGGTGAGATGGGCGAGTTCACGACCACGATCGAAAGCCGCCTCGACCAGGCTTACAAGGGCCTTCGGGAGGCCCGGTGCGCCGGCGACGACTACCTCGCCGACACCCTCACCGCCGAGATCGAGGACCTGCGCCGCCTGGCGGATGACAACGGCGTCCCGTTGCCTCATTGATCGGCGCATCGTGTGACGAAACGGCCGGGGCCCTGAACAAGGGCTCCGGCCGTTTCGCGCCGTCACATCACAGCGTCAGGCGTCGCGCTGGGGATCCACGCGCCGTCAGGCGTCGCGTTCGGGGATCCACGGGCCGTCAGGCGTCGCGTTCGGGATCCAGCGGTACGAGCAGGTCGTGCAACTCGTCGAACAGCCCCGGCGCCGCGCAGAGCACGAAGTCGTTGCTGTGCGGCCTGCCGTTCAGCCCGCCGAGCCTGGCCCCCGCCTCGGTGGCGACCAGCCCGGCCGCGGCGAAGTCCCAGTAGTTGGTGCCCCGCTCGTAGTAGGCGTCCACCCGGCCCGAGGCCACCGAGCAGAGATCGACGGCACATGAGCCGCCACGCCTGATGTCGCGTACCCGCGGCAGCACCGACGCCAGCACCTGAGCCTGCACGGCCCGGCGTTCGCGCAGGTAGCCGAAGCCGGTCGCGACCAGCGCCTGCGACAGCGGCACACCGGTGTTGCAGCGCAGCCGCTCGCCGCCGAGCCAGGCGCCCCGGCCGCGCACCGCGGTGAACACCTCGCCGCGCGGCACCACGTTCACCACGCCCGCGACGATCTCGCCACCCACCTCGACGGCGATCGACACCGCCCACTCAGGCAGGCCGTACAGGAAGTTGACCGTGCCGTCGATGGGGTCGACGATCCAGCGCACGCCGGAGTCACCGGCGGCCTCGCCGCCCTCCTCCCCCAGGACGCTGTCGCCGGGCCTGGCCTCCAGGACGCGGGCGCGGATGAGCCGCTCCGACGCCGTGTCCAGGGCGGTGACCACGTCGGTGGGGCTGGACTTGGTCTCGACGACCTCCGACATCGTGGGCCGCTTGGCGAGCAGCATGTCGCCCGCCTCGCGCGCGATGTCCTCGGCCAGTTCGAGCAGGGTCTGCGGATCGGTCATCATGCCACCGAGTCCGGGCGCTTCCACTCCTGACCGAGGACGTGCTGGCCGAGAAAGGCCAATACGGTCTCGTACCAGGCGACGGCGTTGCCGGGTTTGAGTATCCAGTGGTTCTCGTCGGGGAAGTACAGGAACTTCGACTCGACGTTGCGGCGCTGCAGGTCCCACCACAGGCGCAGCGCCTCCCCGATCGGCACCCGGTAGTCCTTGTCGCCGTGGATGACGAGCATCGGCGTGGTGATGCTGTCGAGCGCGTGGTGCGGGGAGAGCTTGGCGTAGCGCTCGGAGCCGGGCTCGCCCATCTCGCGCTGCCAGTACTGGGCCGCGTCGGTGGTGCCGGCGAACTGGTCGAGGTTCCACAGGGCGGCGTGGGTGACGATGGCCTTGTAGCGGTCGCTGTGACCGGCGATCCAGTTGGCCATGTAGCCGCCGTAGGAGCCGCCCATCGCGCCGATCCGCTCGCCGTCGATGTCGTCCCTGGCCACGACCACGTCCACGATCGCGTCGAGATCGGCGAGCGTACGCGGGCCCCAGTTGCCCCACCCGCGGTCGATCATCTCCTGGCCGTAGCCGGTGGACAGGCACGGGTCGGGCAGCAGGACGGCGTAGCCGTGCTGGACCATGATCCAGGGGTTCCAGCGCCACTGCCAGTCGTTCCACGAGGCGACGGGACCGCCGTGGATCCAGAGCAGGATCGGCGCCGGGTCGTCGGCCGAGGCGCCCTCGGGCAGCGTGAGCCAGCCGCGGATCGTGGTGCCGTCGTCGGCCGTCGCGGAGACCTCGGTCAGCGTGCCGGGCAGCTCGGGGCGCGAGGCGGGCGAGGGCAGGTCGGTGATCTCGCCGGTGGCGGTGTCGATCCTGGCCGGGCCATGGGTGCGGCCGACGCCGCTGTGCAGCGCGTAGACGAACCGGCCGTCCGCCGAGGCGTTGAGCCCGAGGTAGGCGGCGTCGTCCTGGGTCAGCCGGGCGACCTCCCCGTCCAGCGGGACGCGGAAGATCGGGCGGCGGCCCTGGTGGTCGGCCGCGAGGTAGACGGCCGACGAGTCGGGCGCCCAATCGACGTCCGCCGGGAACAGGCCGGGCGCATAGGTACGCCCCGCGCCGGTGGCCAGGTCGCCGATCCACAGGTCGATACGGACGGAGACGTCGAGGTCGGCCAGGCGCTCGCGCGCGCAGGCGACGCGGGTGCCGTCGGGCGAGACCGCGATCGGGCCGTAGAAGTCGTGGCCCTCCTCGGTGAACAGCGTGCGCCGCTCACCGGTGGCCACGTCGATGGCGACCAGGTCCACCCGCTGCTCGGCGTCCGGGAGGATGGTACGCCAGGTCGCGATCACGGTGGCGCCGTCGGGCGTGAGCGCGAAGGTGACGTCGCGCAGCGCCTCGCCCGGGTCGGGGGTCAGGTCGCGTACGTCCTCCAGCCGGTCCGCGCCGAGCCTCGCGGCGAACAGCCGGGTGTGGCCGGGGCCGAGGTCGTGGTCCCAGTAGCGGACCGGGTAGCTCTCGTGCAGGATCGCGCTGATGCCGGCGTCCTTGCGCGCCTTGCGGCGCTCCTCCTCGGCCGCCTCCTCACCGGTGAGCACGTCGGCGGCGAACACCACCACGTCACCGGCCGTACGGAAGGCGCCGACGCCGCCGGGACGGGCGGCCACCTGCCGGGCCTCGCCGCCCGAGCGGGGCAGCAGCCACAGCGAGGGCACCTCGTCGGTGGCGTCCTTGACGGTCGGGTCGGGACGGGCCGAGGTGAACAGCACGTCGCCCGCGTCGGTGAACTCCGCCGCGCTCTCACCCTTGGCCGAGCGGGTCAGCCGGTACGGCTCGCCGTCGATCGGAATGGCCCAGAGCGCGGTGCCGTACGACTTGCCGTCGGGGTTGAGGGACTGGACCGCGGAGATCAGCCGGGAGCCGTCGGGCGAGAGCTTCAGCGAGAGAACCCGGGGGATGGCAACATAGTCACGAATATCGTCGAATGCGCTCACTCAACCGAACCTACCCTGTTGATTTGCCTAGCTCCGTAGAGACCCGCGGGCTCCAGGCGGAGCCGGTCTCTCGCGGGAATAAGGTGGGGCACGTGGGGAACTACGACGCTCTGCTGGTGCTGTCGTTCGGTGGGCCCGAGGGGCCTGAGGACGTGTTGCCGTTTCTGGAGAACGTGGTGCGTGGCCGGGGTGTGCCGCAGGAGCGGCTGCTGGAGGTGGCCGAGCACTACCAGGGTTTCGGCGGGGTCAGCCCGATCAACGGCCAGAACCGCGCGCTCATCGAGGCGCTGCGTCCCGTGGTCGATGTGCCCGTCTACTGGGGCAACCGCAACTGGGAGCCGTTCGGCGAGGAGACCGTCCAGCGGATGACGGCCGACGGGATCCGCAAGGCGGCGGTGTTCGCCACCTCGGCGTTCGCCGGCTACTCCAGCTGCCGCCAGTACTACGAGGACATCGCCAGGATCTCCGTCAAGGGCGGCCCCGAGCTGGTCAAGATGCGGCACTTCGGGGACCATCCGGGGTTCGTCGCCGCGATGGCCGATCATGTCGGGCAGGCGCTCGACCGGCTCGGCCGCGACGACGCCCGGCTGGTGTTCACCGCGCACAGCGTGCCGGTCTCGATGGCGCGCACCGCCGGGCCCTACGGCGGCCTCTACGAGGCGCAACTGCGCAGGAGCGCCGAGCTGGTGAACGAGGCGCTGGGCCGCACCCAGCCGTGGGATCTGGTGTGGCAGTCGCGCAGCGGGCCGCCCGAGGTGCCGTGGCTGGAGCCCGACGTCTGCGACCATCTGCGCAAGACCGACGCCCGGTCGGTCGTGCTCGTGCCGATCGGGTTCGTCTCGGACCACATGGAGGTCGTCTACGACCTCGACACCGAGGCCAGGCAGGTGGCCACCGAGCTGGGCCTGCCCATGGAGCGGGCCGCGACGGCGGGCACCCACCCGGCCTTCGTCCGGATGATCCGCGAGCTGATGGAGGAGCCCGAGCCGCAGCCCTGCGCGCTCACCTGCTGCCCACCGCCCCGGCGGCGTCAGGTGTAGGCGCGGGCGTACGCCTCGGCGATGCCCATCACCTTGTTCACGTAGTCCCACGAGTGGTTGTAGAACCAGATCGACTTGCGCAGCTTCTGGCCGCCCTGGCCGGCGCCGTTCGCGCAGAGGTACTTGGCCGCCGCGGGCACCGCGTCGTACGGGCTCCAGATGTCGGACTTGCCGTCGCCGTCGCCGTCCACGCCGTAGTGCTTCCAGGTGGCGGGCATGAACTGCATCGGCCCGAGCGCGCCCGCGCTCGACGGGCCGTTGTTGCGGCCGTGCCCGCTCTCCACCTGCCCGATCGCCGCCAGCACGGTCCATGACAGGCCGGGGCAGTGGGTGGCCGAGGCTTTGTAGAGGTCGAGGTAGCTGCTGGGCCGTCCGACGTTGACCTGCTGCTGCGGCTTGGCCCTCTGCTGGGCCGGCTGCGTCGGCTGGGCCTTGGGGCGGGCGCCCAGCGTCACGACCTGGGCGCCCTTGCCGAGCAGCTTGCGTACGCCCGGCTCGCTGATGCCGGGCTTGCCGTGCAGCAGGACCGCGACGCCCGGCGCCAGGCCGAGTGCCTTGCCCATGTCGGCGCCCACCAGGCCGTCGATCCCCGACAGGCCGAGCGTGGCCGAGGCCGCGACGCGCAGGCGGGGGCCGCCGTCCACCTGGTACTCGGCGCCCAGGATCATGCCGAGCCTGCGTACGGCCGAGCTGTCGGCGACCAGTTCGCCCCTGGACAGCGCGCTCCAGACGGCCGGCTGGTCGGCGACGGCCTTGGGCGTCCAGGAGCGGAAGTCGGCCGGGTCGACGGCGAGCAGGTTCAGCCCGGTGCCGGACACCCGGACCGAGCCCGCGTCGACGACGGCGACCTTCTGCACGTGCTTGAGCTTCGCCAGGGCGAACCGGGTGGTCTTGGGCACCTCGGCGCGGGCGATCGCGAGTACGCGGGGCGGGGTGGGGGTGACGCTGGGGCCGCCCTTGCCGAAGTCCTTCACCGGCTCGGCCGTGGGCACGATCTTGTCGAGACCGGCGGTCTGCGGCTGCGTCTTCTGGGCTGGTTTCTGGGCCTTCCGTACCGGCTGCTGGTCGGCCGTACTCGCGAACAGGTCGTCCCGCGTGGACAGCGCCACTCCCACGGCCACGACCGTGACGGCGATGACCGAAGCGATCACGATCAGGACGGCGCGGAACGAGGGAAGACCGGACACCCGGCACACGTTAGCCGAGTTGCCGGAAAAATCACTTGCTGTCCGGTCAGCGCACGCGTAAATGTTGGGGCGCATCAAGGGAGAGGAACGGACGTGGTCGGGCCTTATCGGGGTTTGTTCAAGGGGCCCGGCATCAAGGGATTCGTGCTGGCCGGCTTCGTCGGCCGGATGCCGATGTCCATGCTCGGCATCGGCATCGTGCTGCTGATCTCCGGCCTCACCGAGTCGTACGCGACCGCGGGCGCCGTCGCCGCCACCACCAACGTCTCCTTCGCGGTGGCCGCGCCTTTGACCGCTCGGCTGGTCGACAGGTTCGGGCAGGCCCGGGTGATCGTGCCCTTCTCGATCGTGAACGCGCTCTCGCTGGCCGCGCTGATGCTGTCGGCGGGCTTCGGGCTGCCCGAGTGGACGTTGTACGCCGCCGGGCTGGCGGTCGGCGCGACCTCCCTGTCCCTGGGCGGGATGGTCCGCGCGCGCTGGTCGCACCTGCACGGCGGTTCGGCCAAGCTGCACACGGCCTTCGCGTTCGAGTCCGTCGCCGACGAAATGATCTTCGTCGCCGGACCGGCGCTGGTCACCGTGCTGGCCACCGCGGTCAACCCGTACATGGGACTGCTGGTGGCGCTGGTCTGCATGCTCGGCGGATCCCTCGCGCTCGCGGCGCAGCGGCGCACCCAGCCACCGACACGGCCGGGCGAGTCCAGCGCCGGGATGGCCATCCTGATTCCGGGGATCGCCCTGCTGTCCTGCGTCTATCTGGCGCTGGGGGCGGTGTTCGGGTCGGTCGACCTGATCACGGTGGCCTTCGCCGAGGAGCACGGGGTCAAGGGCGCCGCCGGGTTCCTGCTGGCCGCCATCGCGGGCGGGTCGATGGTGTCGGGGCTCTGGTTCGGGTCGCGGCACTGGCGGGTCTCGCTGCGCCACCGGTTCGTACGGGCGCTCGGGGTGCTCGTGGTGGGACTGCTGCCGATCATGTTCATCGGCGACGCGCGGATCATGGCCTTCGGCCTCTTCCTGGCCGGGCTGGCGATCTCGCCGACGCTCATCACCGGCTTCTCCCTCACCGAGCGGCTCGTGCCGCCCTCGGTGCTCACCGAGGGGCTGGCGTGGATCTCCACGTCGATCGGGTTCGGGGTGGCGATCGGGGCGTGGGCCGGGGGACGGCTCACGGAGGCGTTCGGGGCGTCCAACGCGTACGGCTTCACGCTCGCCGCGGCGGCGGTCGCGGCCGTCGTGGGCGTCGGAGGTTCGGGTTTGCTGAGACTTCCCGAGGCACCTTCACCGGCCGGGAACTGATCCGCTACGGTCGAACAACCCTCGCAACACCCTTCACAAACGAAAGCTTTCGCATGTCCCGACAAATCACTTCACTTCTGGCCATCGCGGCTGTTGCTGTCACTCTGACACCGGCGACCGCGTCCGCCACCCCCCGTCAGCCCGCCCCGGCCAAGTCGGCCGCCGTCGCCCAGGCCAAGGCGAAGGCAGTGGACTGCGCTGACGAGCAGGTCAAGTGCCTCGCCCTGACCTTCGACGACGGGCCGGGCAAGTACGCGGGAACGCTCCTCGACACGCTGAAGAAGTACAACGCCAAGGCGACGTTCTTCCTCGAAGGCCAGTACGTGAAGAGCCGCCCCGCCTTCGTCAAGCGCATGGCCAAGGAGGGCCACGAGCTCGGCAACCACAGCTACACGCACAAGAACTTCACCACCATCGAGCCGGACGCCGTCAAGAGCGAGATCCAGAAGACGCAGGACGCCGTCAAGAAGGCCGCGGGCGTCGAGCCCAAGCTGCTGCGGCCCCCGTACGGCATGCTGGACCTCCAGACCTCGGAGGTCGCGGCCGAGTTCGGCATGCCGATGATCCTGTGGACCGCCGGTTCGCGCGACTGGGCGACCAAGAACTCCGCGGAGATCAAGAAGCAGACGCTGGCCGTGGCCAAGCGCGACGGCATCATCCTCATGCACGACTGGGTGAAGCAGACCGTCGACGTGATGCCGTCGCTCGTGCAACTGCTGCAGAGCCGCGGCTACACGCTGGTGAAGGTCTCCGACATCATCAAGTCGCAGAACCTGCAGCCCGGCGACGCCTTCCCGCTTCCCGAGGGCTGGCAGAACTGAGTATCGTTCACGTTTAATCCGAACAATGCTCTAGCAAGAGGGCGGCCATGGTCTTCACGAACTGGGCCCGCAACCAGACGGCCGCGCCCGCCGAGGTGCGTACCCCGGCCTCGACCGAGGACGTCGTACGCGCCGTGAAGGACGCCGCCGCCGCCGGCCGCCGTCTGCGCATGATCGGTACGGGCCACTCCTTCACCGGAGTGGCCCTCACCGACGGCGTCATGCTCCGCCCCACCGCGCTGACCGGCGTCACCTCCGCCGCCGGCGACCGCGTCACCGTGCGCGCCGGCACGCCGGTGCGGGAGCTGAACTCCCTGCTCGCCGCGCGCGGGCTGGCGCTGGCCAACATGGGCGACATCACCGACCAGACGGTCGCGGGGGCCATCCAGACCGGCACGCACGGCACTGGGCGCGACAGCGGCGGCCTGGCCGACCAGGTCGAGGCGCTGGAGCTGGTGCTCGCGGACGGCTCGGTGGTGACGGCCTCCCCCGGGGAGGACCTGTTCGACGCCGCGCGGGTGGGGCTGGGCGCGCTCGGGGTGCTGACCTCGGTGACGTTCCGGGTGGAACCCGCCTTCCTGCTGCGCAACCGGCGGCGCCGGATGACGCTCAGCGGCATCCTCGACTCGCTCGACTCCCTGACCGCGGACAACGAGCATCTCGACTTCTTCTGGCTGCCGCACACCGACGCGTGCCTGGTCAAGACCAACAACCGCGACCCGGGCCCGGCCCGGCCGCCCAGCGCGGTCAAGCACTGGCTGGACAACGTCTTCCTGGAGAACACGCTGTTCGGCGCCGCCTGCGCTCTGGGGGCCCGCTCCCCCGGGCTGATCCCGCGGATCAACGGTGTCAGCGCCGCCGCGCTCGGCGACTCCGAGGCCGTGGACGCGTCGTACAAGATCTTCACCTCGCGCCGGGACGTGCGCTTCCTGGAGATGGAGTACGCGGTGCCGCGCGAGCACCTCGGCCAGGCGCTGCGGGAGACGCGGGCGCTGGTGGAGCGGATGGGGTGGCGGATCACGTTCCCGGTGGAGGTGCGGGTGACGCCGGCCAGCACGGCGTGGCTGTCGACGGCGTACGGCCGGCAGTCGGCGTATGTCGCCTGCCACATATATCGGCCCACGCCCAATCCCGCGTACTTCGCCGGGGTGGAGGAGATCATGACGCGGCTGGGCGGGCGGCCGCACTGGGGCAAGCTGCACACCCGGGACGCGGCGTATCTGGGGACGGTCTACCCGCGGTTCGCGGACTTCGTGGCGCTACGGGATCGGCTGGATCCGGGACGGCTGTTCGGCAACGCCTACCTGGAGACGGTGCTGGGGTAGGCATTACTGCTGATTACTGCTGATTACTGCGCCTCTTACTGTGCTTCGGCGGGCTGGTCCTGCTGCGCCGGTTGTGACTGCTGCGGCTCGGTCGGGGCGGACGGCGCTTCGGTCATGCCGTCGGGGACCTGGGCCGAAGTGGTCGCGGACGGGCTCGAGGGCTCCACCGTGTTCTTGCCGGGGTCCTTGCTCGCGTCCTTGTCCGTGCCGGTGGGCGTCGGCGTCGGGCTCTGGGACGAGCGGGTCGGCGAGGCGGTCGGGCTCGGGCTCGGCGAGGTGGTCGGCGCGCCGCTGGGCGTCGCCGGGTCGCTGTAGAGCGTCGTCCGGGGCTGGACCGCGGGCTCCTCCTTCTCCTTGCCGGGCGCCTTGCCACGCTCGGTCACCGGCTTGCCGCCGGTGAGCTGGTCGTGCACGGTGGTCCGCGCGATGGTCTGGTAGGTCAGGATGCCGCCCATGCTCACCCCGAACACCAGCGCCGCGGCCATCCCCGTCTTCGCCCACGGCACGCGCCGTCGCACCGGCACCTCGATCGGCGCCATGACCAGCGTGGTCTCGCCGGGCCGCGAGGTCTCACCCGTCTCCAGGGCCGCACTGGAGTGACGCACCGTGGCGTGCGCGGCCGTCGCCAGCTCGCCCTGGCCCTCGTCGCGCTCGGGCGGGGAATCCTGCGCGCCGGAGTCACGCCAGGCGATCACCGTGTGCTGCTTGACCTTCTCGCCCGTACGTTTCAGGTAGTGCGTGTAGACGGCGGTGGCGACCGTGCTCGCCACGCTCATCAGCGCCGCACCGATCACCGTTCCCCCCACGCCCAGGTAGGAGGCTGCGACCGCGGCCGTGACCGCCGCCAGGGCACTTCCCGCGATCTGCGGCATGCTCAGCTCGAACTTCCGCTGCTCGCCGCTCATCCCCCAGATCAGTCCTTTCTCGCCTGCGTTCGGTAAAGAGCTTTCTCGTGAATAGACGCGAGGGCGTGTCCTGTTGTTCCTGTGACGTGTGTGACAGACACCCTCGTCGCTCGTGCCCCGACGAATCGGCCTGCCCTCTCTCTACCTCGCCGCGGCCGCGGCGACGGCTGTGACCACCGCGATCCCCCTCGCCATGGCGCCCGCTTCCGGCATCGCCTCCCGGCCGCCGGTAACCGAGCCTACGCGTCCGTACATCGTTACCGTGCGTGACCGGGCCGGGGCCCGTGACCTGGTCGGCGAGATGCGATGGCGGGTACGCCGCTTCTACACCTCGGCACTGCCCGGCTTCGCCACGGTGCTGACCGCGAGCGAGCTGGCGGAGCTCAGCGCGGACCCCAGGGTCCTGGCGATCGAGCCCGACCGCGAGATCCATCCCATGCCGATCACCACGTCCGCCCTGCCGCACGCCCCCCGTGCCGCCCGTGCCACTGGGAAGGGCGTCACGGTCTTCATCGTGGACAGCGGCGTCACCCACGGCCGAACCGGGAATTCAGGGAGGACCGGCACATTCCACTCGGAGGATCTCCGCATGTCGGGCCACACGGGCAATCTCCGCGTGTCGCACGGATTCGGGGATCGGCTCTGGTGGGCCTTCGACGCCACCGGGCGTACCGGAGAAGACTGCGGCGGCCACGGCACCCGGGTGGCGCGCGCCATAGCCGGCCGGTCGCACGGCGTGGCGCCCCAGGCCGACGTCGCGTCAGTACGGGTGCTGGGCTGCGGCGGCTCCGGCAGCCTGTCGGACGCCCTGGCCGGCCTCGACTGGGTACGAAGGCACGCCCGGGGTCCCGCCGTGGCGAATCTCTCCCTCGACGGCGCCGACTCCCCGGCCCTGCGGACCGCCATGGCCCGCCTGGCCCGGTCCGGCGTCTTCGTGGTGGCCGCCACCGACGCCGGCAGGTGCCGCCTCTCCCCCACCGGCGAGACCTACTCCGCCAGAGCCCCCCGCCTGGCCGGCGCCGCCGCCCGCTACCTGGAGCTCCATCCAGCGGCCAACCCATCCGTTCTGGCCTCTTGGCTGAAGTGCGCGGCGACGCGTGACACTATTCGCCAGAATCCGTCGAGGGCTTTGCGCACGGGCAGGCCTTGAAGATGATGGAATCAACAAATGTGACTGGCGTCACATCGCCCCTGGGCTATCCCAGGAAGGCGATGTTCGGACATGCCGGGTACGGTGCTGGCAGGCAACCGGCACACGCGAGAGACTCAAGGGTCCGGGGGAAGAATGAGCAGCACGCTGACGAAGGGACTCGCATGCAGGAGCTCCGACTCGTCGCGGTAAGTGAGGACGGTACCTATCTCGTGCTGGCGACAGCAGGGCGGGGTACACGGTTCACGCTTCCCGTGGACGACCGGCTCCGTGCTGCCGTCCGCGGCAACTTCTCCCGTCTCGGCCAGTACGAGATCGAAGTGGAGAGTCCGTTGCGCCCCAAGGAGATCCAGGCCCGCATTCGTGCCGGAGAGACAGCCGAGGAGATCGCCGCCACAGCGGGCATCCCGGTCGAACGCGTCCGCTGGTTCGAGGGCCCCGTGCTCCAGGAGCGCGAGTACGTAGCCCAGCAGGCGCAGCGCGTGTCCGTACGCATGCCCGGAGAGTCCTCAGCCGGCCCGACGCTCGGCGATCTCGTCGCCGAGCGGCTCACCAGGCGCGGCGTACCCACCGACGAGATCGACTGGGACTCCGCCAAGCGCGACGACGGCCTCTGGCGCGTCAAGCTCGGCTACGTTTGGAACGGTCACACCAGGCATGCCGAGTGGCTCTTCGACCCGCGCAGGCGGCACGTCACGCCGCACGACGACGAGTCGATGCGGCTCTCGGCCGCCGACTTCGACCCCAGCCCCGTGGTGGAGGACACCACGGTCACGCCGTTCGCGCCGCGAGTGGCCAAGCTGCAGCCGGTGCCACCGCTGGCGTCGGACCCGCTGCCGTTCCCGTCGGTGATCCGCCACGAACCGGAGCCGCAGGAGCCGGCGGTCGGCTACCAGCCGAGAGGCACGGAGTCGCCCTACGGCCGCACCCCGTCCCGCGAGACCCCGTCCCGCGAGACCCCCTTCACGCCGGCCCGAGAGGCCCCCTTCGACCGCGCCCCCGCAGCCGACCCTTCCGGCCGCACATCGGAGCCCGGCTACCGCTCGGACCCGCCCGCGAGGGACTACCGCTCGGAGCCATCGGCCCCGGCGCCCGGCTACCGTACTCCCGCGCAGGAGACCGGCTACCTGACCGAGCCGTCGGCACCGGAGACGGGCTACCGCACCCAGGAGCCCGGCCACCGAAACCATCCGTCGGCGTCGTCGGCACCTTCGGCATCTTCGTCGTCGGCCTCGTCGTCGGCCTCGTCAGCGCCGTCGGCGCAGGACACCGACTACACCCGCCCCAGCGACCCTCCGGCACGTCACGGCGACCCTTCGTCCTGGCTGCCCGCCTACGGCACTCCCCGCCCGCCTGACCGCCAGACCGACCGCCCGACCGGCCGGGACGGCGAGGCCATCTACGCCGCGGCGAGCCACGACAGCACGCCTCCGGGCACCCGTACCACTGCGTCGGTGTCCGAAGACGCTGTCACGCGCCCCCCGGCACCGGACGCGCCCCTCGGCACACACGCCACGGAGGGATCGGCCACCAGCGAACGCACCTCGGACGGACCGGCCACCGACGCACGCACCACGGACGGACCGGCCACCGACGCGCCCGCTGCGCAGAGCCCGGTCGCCGCCAACGCGACCGCCGCGCAGGGCTCAGCTACCGATGCGCCCGCCATCGACGGCCCGGCTTCAAGCGTCCCGGCGGTGGGCGACCGCACCACAGAGCCGGTGGAGAACCACGCGCCGCCTGCTCCTGCGACCCCGACCGCCGCGCCCGACGTCGATGCCGCAGTAGCGTCTGCCGTCGCGCCCGAGGTTGATGCCGCAGCGGCCTCCGCCGTCACAGACTCCGCCCTGGCGAATGCCGCCGCCACAGACACCGCCATCACCGGCACCGCCGCCACTGGCAGCACCGTTGCAGACACCGCCGTCACCGGTAACGCCGTTGCAGACGCCGCCACAGACGCTGCCGCGGCGAAGGCCCCCGCTGCAGACGCCGCGGTGGCAGACGTCGTTGCCGCGGACGTCGTTGCCGCAGGCTCGGCCCCCGCGCAGACCTCTGCGGCCTCGGCGCCCACCACGGATTCGCCGTCGGCTGCGGGTTCGCCGTCTGCCGTGCCCACGGCGGCAGGCACAGACGCTCCGGCAGCGGAGTCCGTACGCCCCACCGAGGCCCCGGAGCCCACCACAGCCTCAGGGCCGACCACACCACCCCAAACCGAATCGCGCCCCACCACAGAAGTGGCGGCCGAACCGCAGACACCCATCACCGCCTCCGAGGCAAAGCCCAACAGCACTCTCACCGAGCCGCAGCCCGGTGGGACCGTCACCGAGCCGCAGCCCGGTGACACTGTCATCGAGCAGCCCGGTGACACCGTCATCGAGCAGCCCGCTGCCGCCGCAGCGACCAGCACCGCCGCAGAGAGCACCGCTGTGGAGAGCGGCTCCGCGCCGCAGACGTCTCCCACCGCGGAAAACAAGACCGAAGGCCCGGTACAGGAAGCCGCTGGCCAGGCAGCCGCCGGTCGGGAAGCTCCTGTCCAGGAAGCTTCTGGCCACGGAGCTGCTGGTCACGCAGCTGCTGGCCAGGAGGCCGCCGCAGTTGCCGGCACGCCCGCCACTACGGACACCATCACCACACCGTCCGTTACCGAGGCCGCGCCTGCCGCGAAGGACGCCACTGCCCCCGCAACGGCAGCCCACCAGGACGCATCCAAGACCGCACCCGAGACGGCCGCGCGGTCGGCAGCCGAGCCGACTCCCGACCCGACTGCAAAGCCCGCGCCCACGACAGCGCCCCCCAAGCCCAGCCCCACGGCTCCCGAGCCCCAGGCCGCCGCAGGCGCACCTGAGGCCGAGACCACCCCGGCGGCTGACACCACGTCGAAGGCCGACGCAGCCCCGAAGGCCGAGGCAACGCCGAAGGCCGGCACAGAGGTAACCGCAGCCGAGCCGGTACGAACCGCGCCCGTGCCCAAGCCCAAGCCTCAGCCCTCGAAGCCCGAACCCAAGGCAGAATCCTCGGCACCCGCACCGACCACGGCACCCGCGCCCAAGGCCGAGCCTGCATCGGCCGAGCCCAAAACCGAGCCCGCCACTGAGCCCAAGGCTGAGCCAGCGGCGGCCGAAGCTGAGCCGGCGGCGCCTGAGCCTGCCGTACCGGCCGCGAGGACGAGCAAGGACGACACCACGAAGCCCGAGCAGCCGGCGGCCAAGGAGGAGCCCCCGGTCCCGGTGCCCTCTCCCCCGCCCGCCCCTGCGGCCCGCCAGCCGCGCAAGGGCTCCAGGGGGCGTCGCGCCTCGGTGCCGACCTGGGACGAGATCATGTTCGGCGCCCGCCGCCAGGACTGAGCCGAGCGCCGCCCGCACGCACCGCTCAAGCGCCGTCCGCACACCGCCGTCTGAGCGCCCCCGCGCACACCGACAGCGCACCGCCCGGTCGGTTCGTCGGTGATCTCTCTCCCCCCGACGTCGGCGATCTCCCCCTGGGGTGCCTCCGCACCCCAGGGCCCTGAGCGCCTGGGCCCAAGCGAAGGCGCGAGGCTAAGGCGCAAGGACGCGAGCGGGGCGAGCGCGAACGGGGGCGAGGGCCCAGACGGAAGGGCGCCCGGAGTACAGGTGGGACGCACGAGGCCGGACGGGACGTGCGGTGCCAGGCGGGGCGATCGAGGCTCAGGCGGGAGGTGCCTGTCTACTGTCCCTTGGACAAGAACGGAGCCAGCCACTCCGGCGTCACTTCGGCCGGGAAGCCGATCGCCTGGGGCTGTGAGACGTCGATCGCCGAGTAGCCGCCCTTGCCTGCCCCCACCCCGGCAGTAAGCGTGTACACCCCGGCTCGCCGCTGGAACCATGTTTGCCTGATGTGCCAGCCCACCACCGCGCGGCGTTCGACCACCGCTTGCGAGCGGCGGAGGGAGCCGGAGCGGACCGCGAGGCGTACGCCGTCGTATCCGTGTCCCAGAGACCTGTACCGGTCGAGGCCGAGGGGGATCCCCGAGCCTGCCAGGAGGAGGGCGATCACGGTCCCGATCCACCAGACCGGCTGGGCGGTCAGCAGGGCCGTCAGCGCGGTGGCGGCGGCCAGCGCGAGCCACGGGGCGATGGCGCGGAAGAGGCGGCGGTTGCGGGCGATGGGCGGGTGGGGACGGAGTTCGGCCTGGTAGGAGCCGATGGCCTCCCCGGTGACCTGGAAGGCGACCGTGCGCGGGACGTCTGGCAGGAGTTGCCCGCGGGTCTGGGAGTCGCCGAGGCCCGTCACGATGGCCCAGACCCGGGCGACGCTCGCCCAACGCTCGGGGAGTCCCTCGATGATCTCGTAGCCCCGTACGCGCCCCGCCTCCAGGGACACACTGCGCCGGTTGATCAGCCCGCGTTCGGCCACCAGGTAGCCGTCGCGGCTGATGAGGCGGAAGTTCCAGTTGAACACCGCGTACATCACACCGCCCACGAACGGCATCGCCACCACGAGCAGCAGTACCACGGCGAGCAGCAGGTAGGGGTGCTCCCAGAGCCACTCCCCTACGGTGAGGGCGGCGTCCCGGCCGTAGCCGAGATCGTCGCCCCACTGGAACGCCAGCCCCACCGCACCGCCCGCCAGAGCGAACGGGGTCAGCAGGTACGCGCCGGACAGCGGGCCGTACAGCAGCCAGGTCCACGGCACGCGGATGATCTCCCGCTCGGCCTCCTCCGTCTCCGCACGGACTGCGGCCGACATCGAGGCGGCGGCGGACGCCGAGGCTGGATCGGTGGCTGCGGCGGGATCCGTGGTGGAGACGGCAGCGGAGGTCTCATCCAGCGTCGCGGCTCGAGCGGGGCGGGTGACCCGGGTGGCGCGGGTGCGTCGGAGCAGGACCGACTTCAGGCGTTCGGCCTCCTCGAGGGTGACGCCGTCGAGCTTGCCCTCCTCCTCGCCGCCGCTCGCCCCAGTGTCGATCTTGAGTACGGCCAGGCCGAGCAGCCGGTGCATGGGCGGGGTGGAGACGTCCACGCCGCGGATCCGCTCCAAGGGGATGGTGCGGACCGACCGGCTGATCAGTGAACGCTTGATCTCCAGACGGTCGCCCGTGATCTCGTAGCTGAATATCGCCCACCGGACGACGGCGAAGGCCAGCGTGACGCCGACCCCGACCGCCGCCCAGATGTACGACATGCCGGAGAACCCACCCACGAACAGCAGCCCGACAAGGGGGACGATCAGCGACGGGATCATCCGCACCGGGTGGATGAGCAGCACTTTGGGGCTCAGCCGCATCGGCACCCGAGCGAGCTCCACAGCCCCCGCAGGCCCCGCAGCCCCCGCAGCCTCCGCAGCCCCCGCAGGAACGGTCGCCGACAGGGAGGAGCCCTCACGATCAGGATCAGATGGTTCGGGCGCGGACGACTCGGAGCGAGGTTCGGGCGACGACGTGTGTGCGGGCGGCGCGGCATGAGGTTCGGGTGCGGACGAGTGCGCGGGCGTCCCGGGATGAGGTGCAGGCGCCGACGAGTCCGAGGGAGGGCCGGGGCGGGGATCGGTCACGTGGCATCGTCCCTGAGCTGCTCCGCGCGGTGTGCCAGCTCCTCCGCCAGCCCCGCCGCCACCGTGTAGTCCAGGCCCTTGATCGTCGACGACCCCGCGTGGGAGGCCGTACGGATCTCCAGTGTCGCCAGCCCGAGCAGTCGTTCCACCCACCCCTGCGCCTTGTCGACCGTCTGGATCCGGCTGACCGGCACGAAGACCCACTCGCGGGTCAGGAACCCCGACCGGGTGTAGACCACATCACCCGACAGCTCCCAGCGATGTACGGCATAGCGTACGAACGGCTCGGCCACCAGGAACGGCGTGGTCAGCACGCCGACCCCCACCGGCAGCAGCCACGGGTCGTCCGCGAACCAGCCGGGCACCCACGACCACCCGCTCCCCCCGACCCACCGCGCGACCAGGATCGAGCACCCCACGAGCAGTACGAACCCGAACAACGCCTCAGCGAGCCAGAGCCGGACGGCCTTGGGCGACACACGGTGTTGAGGATCACGCAACGGGCCAGAAGACGTCACGAGGCCAGCTTATGGCTCCCGCCCCGCGTCAGTGATCGGCCAGCGGCACTGGATGCCACCGAAGGCCACTGAAGGCCAGAGACACCGGATGCCACCGGATACCACCGTAGGCCAGAGGCACCGGATGCCACCGAAGGCCATCGGAAACTGTCGGTGCCGTAGGTCACAGTGGAGGCACCGAGGAGGAGGGGCGGGTCATGCAGTACGCGATTCAGGCAGACGGCCTGGTGAAGCACTATGGCGAGACCAAGGCGCTCGACGGTGTGGACCTCGTGGTGCCCACCGGCCGGCTGCTCGGCGTGCTGGGGCCCAACGGCGCGGGCAAGACGACCGCCGTGCGCATCCTGGCGACGCTGCTCACGCCTGACGCGGGCACGGCCACGGTGCTGGGGTACGACGTACGCCGGCAGGCGCATCAGGTGCGGTCGCTGATCGGGCTGACCGGACAGTACGCCGCGGTCGACGAGATGCTGACCGGTGTCGAAAACCTGATGATGATCGGCCGTCTGCTGGGCTTACCTCGAGGTGAGGCGAGGGAGCGGGCGAAGGCGCTGCTCGGCCGGTTCGACCTGGCCGACGCCGGGGGCCGGGCCACGAAGACCTATTCGGGTGGGATGCGCAGGCGGCTCGACCTGGCGGCGAGCCTGGTGGGCAGGCCGCAGGTGCTGTTCCTGGACGAGCCGACGACCGGTCTCGACCCGCGCAGCCGCACCGAGCTGTGGGGCGTCGTACGCGGCCTGATGGCCGACGGCGTGACCGTGCTGCTGACCACCCAATACCTGGAGGAAGCCGACCAGCTGGCCGACGACATCGTGGTGTTCGACCACGGCAAGGTCATCGCGTCGGGCACGTCCGACGAGCTCAAGGCCACCACCGGCGCGCAGGTGCTGGAGGTGCGGCCGCTCAGGGAGGACCAGCTGGACCTGGTCGCCAAGGTGGTCACCGACGTCCTCGATGTGGCACCCGACCTGTCCGGCGCCATGGTCACGGCCGCGGTGCGCGACCCCGCCGTGGTGCCCGCGATCGTCCGCCGCCTCGACGACCTCGGCATCGTCGCCTCCGAGCTGGCGCTGCGCAAGTCCAGTCTCGACGAGGTGTTCCTGGCCCTGACCGGCCACCGCGCGGAGGACGAGCAGACGGAGGAGGCTCCCGCATGACCGCCATCCCGGCGACCCTGCCCGGCCGGGTCGGACCCGGCGCCACCCTCAGACAGACCATGACGCTGGCCTGGCGGAGTCTGGTGCAGATCAAGCACAACCCGTGGGAGCTGCTCGACCTCAGCATCCAGCCGATCATGTTCCTGCTGCTGTTCACGTACGTGTTCGGCGGTGCCATCTCCGGCTCGACCGGCGACTACCTGCAGTTCGCGCTGCCTGGCCTGCTGGTCCAGAACGCCCTGTTCTACACGCTGTCCACGGCGATCGGGCTCAACACCGACATCACCAAGGGCGTGTTCGACCGGCTGCGCAGTCTGCCGATCGCGCGCACCGCGCCCCTGTCGGGCCGGATCATCGCCGACACGTTCAAGCAGGTGTGGGCGTTCGCGCTGCTGGTCGGGTTCGGGATGGTGCTCGGGTTCCGGGTGACGACCAGCGTGGCGGGACTACTCGGGGCGCTGGCGCTGCTGGTGGTCGTGGCGCTGGCGATGTCGTGGATGTCGGTCTTGATCGGGCTCAAAGCGTCGAGTCCGGAGAAGGTACAGATGATCTCCTTCTCGACGATGATGCCGCTGACGTTCACGAGCAGTGCGCTGGTGCCGGCCGACACGTTCCCCGGCTGGCTGAAGGCCTGGTCCGACGTCAACCCCGTGACCTACCTGGCCGACGCGATCCGCGGCCTGCTGATCGGCGGCGAGATCGCCTGGCCGACGGTGGTCTCGCTGCTGTGGTCGGCGGGGTTCGTGGTGGTGTTCGCGCCACTGGCGATCAGGGTTTTCCGCAGCCACGTGTGAGACCGGTTCCCGCTCGGGGGGATCGTGAATCCGCCACTCAGCGGGACACCACCCACCAGGCGGTCGGCCGGGCGTACCTGGGCACCTGCTTTTAGCGAGTGCCATGCCCCCGGCAAGCGGACTGGACCCGCGCCGCGTCCCCCACACCGCCGGGATGCCGTCCCCCCCGGCGCCCGGTCGAGCGGCCGGTCGGGTGTGGCCATCGTCACGGCGACGAGAACCAGCAGGCCGGGGCCCGATCCCCGGCGATTCCCACGGTTTCCCGGCCCCGCCGGACCGGTTGCGGGCCGAGGGCGGCGAAGGTCATGGATGTGGCGAAGTTCACTCCTATCTTGTCCGCATTGCAACCCTTTTCCGGTCCTTTACCGACCACCGACCCTCGCGAAACGGTCGGCGCACGGCGGATAGCCGCGTAGCATCATGCGGCATGGGGCTGTGTAACACGGCAGGACGCGTGAGACACATCGCTGTCTCTGTGACAGCGGTGGCTGTCGTGCTCGCGTCGTCCGGTTGCGACTTCCTCGTCGGAAGGTCCCAGGCCAAGGAGATCGCCGAGATCAACGTTTCGAGCCCGGAGATGCGCGCCGGCGAACCGCTGCCGCGCGAATACTCCTGCAAGGGCGCCCAGGGCAGTCCGCCTCTGCGCTGGTCCAGCGAGCCTCTGCCCGACGCCAAGTCGATCGCGATCGTGGTCGACTCTCTCTCACCATCAGAATCCGCCGTCCAGTGGGTGCTCTACAACATCCCCGCGACGACGACCGAGCTGGGGCCGAACGCCGCCGCGAGCCCGCCGGAAGGCGCGAGCCAGGCCAAGGTGACCAGCGGCAAGGCGGGCTACCAGCCCCCCTGCGTGGAGAAGGCCAGCTACCGGTTCAGCGTCTACTCGCTGAACGGCAAGGTCGAGGTCCAGGAGGGCGCCCCCCTCTCCGAGGTCTTGAGAAAGATCGCGGACCAGACCATTGCTCGTGGGCGGCTCACGGTGGTGAACATCCAGTGAGACAACACTCACTAAACGTAGTAATAGTTACCAATTCTTCACGTAGGGTGTGACAACGCTCATAGTGGTCCGACACAATCAGATCCAATCGCTAGGTGCTGGTGATCAAAGGGGGAAGGTCGCGTCGATGGCCGCGCGATCTCACCGGTGCCGCAGGGAGGCCATGGCTTTGAGGGTGGTGCAATGATCGCGGTCGTAGTCAGCTTGGTCGCTGTCGTGCTCCTCGTGCTCGTCGTCGTGGCACTGGGCATGCGTTCTATGAACCGTCGGGAGAGCTCTCTGCCTCCCGAGCGGCTGAAGCAGATGGCCGAGAAGGATGAGAGGACTCAGACGCGGTCCACGGACGAGTTCTCCAAGAGCGAACCGCGTATGAACAACTTCAGCCCTGACTTCAGTCCTATCGGCGAGGCCAAGGCCAAACCGGTACGCACCGGCCAGCGCGGCAAGCGCGGTGTGGACGAGTGGGGCAACCCCCACACCGACGTCGAGGACGAGGAGTTCTGGGCCAACATCCGCAGCGACGCGGAAGAGGGCGGCTTCGGCGCCGGCGGCACGGTCGCGGCGCGCAAGGGCGCCTCCCGTCCCGTCGAGCGTCCTTCGGACCGACCCTCTGAGCGGCCTGCGGAAAGGGCGGAAAGGCCCGCCGAAAAGCGGCCCGGGCGAACCCCCGCCGCACGCACCGCCGCCGAGCGGGAGCGGGAACGCGAGAAGCAGCCCAGCGCCCAGCGCGAGCAGCAGCGGCCCGCCGCCAAGCGGGAGCGGCCCGGCAAGCGCGAGCCCGTCACCGCCGTCGACCCCAACGCGGCCACCGTCCAGGCACCGCTTCCCGGGCGCTCCCAGCGTTCGCGCTCGCAGCGGCCCGCCGCCGCGAGCGCTTCGTCCGGCTCGTCCGGTCTGGCCGACCTCGTGGAGTCGGCACAGCGTCCGGCCCCGACGGCCGCCGAACTGGCCGACCAGCGCACGGTGACGTTCTCGGCGCCGACGCCGCCCGACGTGATGAGCATCCTCGGCGTGGGCGCGCAGCAGGTGCAGCCGCCCCAGCCCGGGGCCGGCAGCGGCTCGTTCCCCGCCGTCGGCAGCGGCACCTCGCTGAGCACGAACAGCCCGGCCACCACCAGCGGCTCGTTCCCGGCGGCCACCAGCGGTTCCTTCCCCGCCGTCGGCGGCAGCGGCTCGTTCCCCGCCACGCCGGCCCCCGGCACCAGCGGTTCGTTCCCCGCCGCGCCGGTCACCCCGCTCGGCGGCGCGCAGCCCGGCGTCCCGTTCACGGTCTACGGCGCCAACACCGACCCGCTGGAAACCACCTGGACCAACCCGCCGGTCGTGCCGACGGCGTCGGGTTCGTGGCCCGCGCTGCAGCACCACGACATCCTCGACGACCCCACTCCCGCCGCCCCGTCGAGCGACTCCTGGCCGGCCTTCGAGCCGCAGCAGCCCGCCGCCGCCCCCCGCTCCTCCTATCCGGCCTCCTATGAGGTACGCGCCGGCTGGGCCGTGGCCGACGACTCCGACCCGCTGACCGGCCCCTCCCCCGCCACCGGCACCCCCACGGCGCCCGCGCGGGCGGTCTCGGCCTACGACGACGTGCTGTCGGCCCCGCCCATGCAGCCGGCGCCGCAGCACTTCGCGTACGAGACGGGCGACATCACCAGCCTCCCGCCCGGCCAGATCGCGCAGACCTTCGCGTACGAGACCGGCGACATCACCAGCATTCCGCCCGGCCAGATGCCGGCGGGCTGGGGCGAGCCGCCGGCGAACAACGCCGCCTGGCCCAACTACGGCGGCACGCCCGAGGCGGGTGCCCGGCAGGGCGGCCGCAACGGCGGCGCCCAAGGCAACAGCGGCGGGCACCGTCGCTCCACCCCCGAGCAGGAATTCCCCGACTACTACCGCTGATCGGCGAGCACCACGCCGACCGCCGAACGGCGGCCGAGTGACGGCGGCCACTCATTAATCTGTAAAGCCGCCGATGACCCCTTAAGCCCCCGGCACGCAGGGCAATAGGGTTCGACGTATGATCGGCACTCTGAGTCGCGTGCTGAGCACGCTCAGGTACGACGTACCTGCCTCGCTCGTGGTCTTCCTCATCGCGGTGCCCCTTTCGCTGGGCATCTCGATGGCCTCAGGTGCCCCGCTGGCCGCCGGGTTGATCGCCGCCATGGTCGGCGGCATCGTGGCGGGCGCGCTCGGTGGCTCCGCCGTCCAGGTGAGCGGGCCCGCGGCGGGCCTGTCCCTGGTCGTCGCGGATCTCGTGCAGACGTACGGCTGGCGGGCCACCTGCATGATCACCCTGATCGCGGGGGCGGTGCAGCTGGTGCTCGGGGTCTTCCGGGCGGCCAGGGCGGCGCTGGCGGTCTCGCCGGCCGTCATCCACGGCATGCTCGCGGGCGTCGGCGTGGTCATCGCGCTCTCCCAGCTGCACGTCGTGCTGGGCGGCAGGCCACAGCGTTCGGCGCTGGCCAACATCGTGGAGCTGCCCGCGCAGCTCGCCGAGATGCACGGCCACACGGTGGCGGTGGGCCTGCTCACGATCGCCGTGCTGGCGCTGTGGACGCGCCTGCCCAAGCGGGTCAAGGTCGTGCCGGCGCCGCTGGCCGCGCTGCTGGTGGCCGGCGTCACCGCGTGGGCCTTCGACTGGGACGTCACCCGCATCGATCTGTCCAACGCCGTCACCTCCTGGGCCTTCCCCGTGCTGCCGTCCGGCGACTGGCACCGGATCGTGGCGGCCGTGCTGCTCGTCGCGCTGCTGGCCGGGGTCGAGTCGCTGCTCTGCTCGGTCGCGGTGGACGGCATGCACGACGGCCCCCGTACCGACCTCGACCAGGAGCTGAGCGGGCAGGGCGTGGCCAACATGGTCTCGGGCGCGCTGGGCGGGCTGCCGGTGGCGGGTGTGATCGTCCGCAGCACCGCGAACGTGCAGGCGGGCGGGCGCTCCCGGTTCTCGGCGGTCCTGCACGGGGTGTGGGTGGTGGTGTTCGCCCTCGGGTTCGGCTGGACGATCAAGCTGATCCCGATGGAGGCGCTGGCGGCGCTGCTCGTCTTCATCGGCGTGCAGATGGTCAACCTGGGCCATGTCAGGAAGGTGCACGGCCATGGCGAGGTGCCGGTCTACCTGGTGACGATGGGGGCCGTGCTGGTCCTCGGGCTCGCCGAGGGCGTGCTGGCCGGTCTCGCGCTGGCCGCGCTGCTCGCCCTGCGGCGGCTGACCTGGGTCACCGTGAAGACCCGGCCGGAGCAGGACGGGCGCGTCCACGCGACGATCTCCGGCTCGCTCACCTTCCTGGGCGTGCCCAGGCTCACCCGTGACCTGCGCGCCATCCCGCCCGGCACGGCCGTGGACCTCGACCTGAACATCGACTTCATGGACAACGCCGCCTTCGAGGCGATCCACTCCTGGCGGTTGAACCACGAGCGGCTGGGCGGCAGCGTCGACATCGACGAGCTGCACGACGAGTGGTACGCCATGGCGGCCAGCGGGACTCGCCTGTCCCGGACCAAGACACCGCCGCGCACGCCGGACCGGTGGTGGCTGCCGTGGTCGCACCGCCACCACCGCCCCGCCCGGCACGGCGTGACGGCTCCGGGCGGGCCCCGTCCGGCCAGCGTGGAGTGCCAGCTGACGGCGGGCGCGCGGGAGTATCACCGGCGTACGGCTCCGCTGGTGCGGCCCATCTTCACCGAGCTGGCCCGCAAGCAGCAGCCCACGCACCTGTTCATCACCTGCGCCGACTCACGGGTCATCCCCAGCCTGATCACCGCGAGCGGCCCCGGCGACCTGTTCACCGTGCGCAACATCGGCAACCTGGTGCCACGCAGGGGCGCCGAGCCGCACGACGACTCCGTGGTGGCGGCCATCGAGTACGCGACGCAGGTCCTGGGCGTACACACGATCACGGTCTGCGGGCATTCGGGCTGCGGGGCGATGTGCGGGCTGCTCAGCGGCGGGGTGAAGGCGGGCAGCCTGCCGGGGATGCGGCGCTGGCTGCGGCACGGCTACCACAGCCTGGCCACGTTCATCGAGACCGCGGACGAGCCGCTCGACAGCGGGGCGCTGGACCGGCTGTGCAGGGTCAACGTGCAGCAGCAGCTGGAGAACCTGCGGACCTATCGCAAGGTGGACGAGCAGGTACGGGCCGGGCAGCTGGAGCTGGTGGGCCTGTACTTCGACATCAGCTCCGCCAGGGTGCACATGCTGCCGCCCCTCCCGTCTACGCTCTCCGTGAAGATATGACCGGTTTGCTGGTCATACGCGAAGAATGTCGGCATGAGAGTACTGGTCATCGGCGGGACGAGATTTCTGGGACGAACCATCGTCGAGGAGGCGCTGGCACGAGGGCATCAGGTCACGACGTTCAACAGGGGGCAGAGCGGGGCGGATCTGCCGGGCGCGGTGGCCGTCCGGGGTGACCGCGAGGTGACGGCGGACCTCGAACGGCTGGCCGACGGTCACACGTGGGACCTCGTGGTCGACACGTCCGGCTATGTGCCGCGGGTCGTCGGTGAGTCGGCGCGGACGCTGTCGGGACATGTGGCGACATACGCGTTCATCTCCTCGGTCTCCGCCATCGACGGCTTCCCCGGCAAGCCCGCCACCGAGAGCTCGGGGGTGTGGGACTGCGCGCCGGACGCCGGTCCTGACGACGGTGATTACGGGGTGCTGAAGGCCGGCTGCGAGCGGGCCGTGGAGCAGGGGTTCGACGGCAACGTACTGATCGTGCAGCCGGGTCTGATCCTCGGCCCGTACGAGAACGTCGGCCGGCTGCCGTGGTGGCTGAACCGGATCTCCCAGGGCGGACCGGTGCTCGCGCCGGGTGACCCGGGCACGCCGATGCAGCTCGTGGACGCGCGGGACGTCGCCGTCTTCACCCTGGACCAGGCGGAGCTCGGGACGGCCAGCCGGTTCGCGGTGACCGGGCCCGCGGGCAACACCACGTACGGCGAGTGGCTGGAGCTGGGCAAGGAGGCGACCGGGTCGGACGCGGAGTTCGTCTGGGTGGATGATCGGTTCCTCGTCGATCAGGAGGTGGGGACGTGGGTCGAGCTGCCGCTGTGGGGCGGGCCGCCGTCGGACGAGGTCGCCAACTTCTGGAGCGTGCCCACGGCCAAGGCTGAGGCGGCCGGGCTGCGCGTACGGCCGGTGGCGGAGACGGTGCGGGACACGTGGGCGTGGTTGCGTGACGTCCCGGAGGCGGAGCGGTCCTACGGGGCCAAGGCGCTGCACGGCATCGCGCCCGAGAAGGAGGCGGCGGTGCTGGCCGCTTGGGCCGCCCGTTCCGCGTAATCGCGCACAGAGCTCAGCCCGTCCGTTCCGCGCGCACAGACGTCGGGGCGCCCGTTCTGCGTAATCGTCCACAGACCGCTGGGCGGCGGCGGGTTAGCGTCAGCGGTGTCGCGCTTGGCAGTCCTTGGTCCCCCACCCTGGCCCGGCGCGGCGGCCGGTCCTCAATCCTAGGGGCCGGAGGGGCGGAGGTATCCGCTGTCAGTGGTAGCGGGACAGCCGGGTGGTCACCTCCGCCCCTCACCACGCCGGCTCCGACCTGATCAGGTCCTGGTCCGGCCAGGAGCCGAGGGGACGTGGGCGAGCAGGGTGTCGAGAGCGGCGGGCTCGGCCGCGCCGCCCGCCGCCAGGACGACGCCCTGCCGGTCGGTCAGCACGGCGTACGGCGGCCAGGGGATGCCGTGACGGTCGAACACCCCGGGGTCGATCACCAACGGCAACCCGACCCCCTGGGCGGCCAGGTAGTCGCGGACCTGCCCCTCCACCGCGGCGCTCACCAGGACGACGTCCACCTGCTTCACCGCGACGAAGGCGGGCAGCATGGCACTGCAGACGCCACACGTCGGCCCGATCAGCGCGTACAGGACTCCGGGCCGTTCAGAGGCGAGGGTCGCGGCAGGTGGGGGCACGTCCCAGCGGGTGCCGGGGCGAGGACCGGCGCGGCCGCGCTCTATGGCTGCGATCAGCCGGGCGGGCAGGAAGGTCAGCGCGAGGTACGCCGCTCCTAGCAGCAGGTGGACGGGGGTGAACGGGGAAGGTCCCGCGACGACGGCCATGACCGCCAGCACCGCGAGCAGACCGGTACGCGTCATGGTGGCGGCGCCGACGAGGCCGTGGTCGCCGAAGCAGCCGCAACCGACGCTCAGCCCGCGCCACAGCACGGACGCCATCGCGGCGAGGAAGGCGGCGAACAGTGCCGCCGCCAGGAGCGCGCCCCAGCGCCGGGTGGGTGGCGCGGTGAGCAGCCCCGCCGCCGCCAGCTCCGCCACCACCACCGCGACGGCGGCGACGACCGTGAGCCGCTGCGGGATGAGCTGGTAACCCGCGATGTCGGCGGCGAATCCGGCCAGGTCACGGGCCTTGCTCACAGCCGCGTACAGCAGGACCGCGATCAGCGCCGTATAGGCCGACGACAGAACGATCATGTGGCCGACTCCCGGTAGGCCTGGGCCTGGAGGGTGTACATGTCGGCGTAGAGGCCGCCCTCCTCCATCAGCTCGGCATGCGTGCCCTGCTGCGCCACCCGCCCATGGTCGAGGACGTAGATGCGGTCGGCGTACCGGACGCTGGCCAGCCGGTGCGTGATGAGGACGATGGAGCGGCCGTCGGCGTACTTGCGGATGCGCTCGAACAGGGCGTGTTCGGCGCGGGCGTCCAGCGCGGAGGTCGGCTCGTCGAAGATCACCAGGGCGGCGTCGCGGTAGAAGCCGCGGGCCACGGCGATCCGCTGCCACTGCCCGCCCGACAGGTCGTGGCCGCCTCGGAAACGCTGGTCGAGCAGCGAGTCGTACCCCTGCGACAGCCCCGCCACCACCTCGTCGGCCCCGGCGGCGGCCGCGGCGGCGGCCAGGCGGCCTTCGTCCAGCGGGCGGCCCATGAGGATGTTCTCGCGCAGGGTCAGCGGCCAGCGGGTGTGGTCCTGGGCGATCACCGAGATGAGCCCACGCGTGTCGAGGTCGGCCAGGTCGGCGCCGTCCCAGCGGATCGTCCCCGAGTCCGGCCGGTACAGTCCGGCCAGCAGCTTGGCCAGCGTGGTCTTGCCGGAGCCGTTCTCCCCGACCAGCGCGATGACCTCGCCGAACCCCACCGAGACGCTGATCCCGTTGAGCGTGGGGCCGCTCGCCCCTGGGTAGCTGAAGGTCACCTGGTCGGCGGCCAGCCGCCCGGACGGTTCCGGAGCCTCCGTACCGGATGGCTGTCGCACGAGCGAGGCGGCCAGCGCGCGGAACGACAGGTAGTCGCCGAAGTAGAGGCCCGACTCGTACAACCGGTTCATCATCTGCACCAGCGCGGCGAGGGACATCTGGCCGGCGCGGATGGCCAGCACGGCCGCGCCCGCCACCGCGAGCGGGATGACGCCGATGGCCAGCAGCCCGGCCAGCGCGGCGTAGACGGCGACGGTCGCGGCGCCGGTCAGCAGGTCGCCGGCGGCCTTGGTGACGGCACGGCGGCGCGCGACGTCGAGTTGCACGTCCTGTTCGAGGTCGGCGACGGTCGCGTACTCGCCGAGCAGGAAGTCACGCAGCGCGAACGCGCGCACCTCGGCGGCGGGCAGCCGCTCGGCCATCAGGTCCGACAGCATGAACTTGCGCCGCCGCGCGGCCGACAGCCGGTAGTACCCCTGGTACTGCAGGCGCGCCGCCCGCACCGCGGCCCAGCCCGCGGGCACGACCGTGACCAGCAGCAGCGGCGTCAGGAGCGGGTGCATGAGGCCGAGCGCCACGGCCGAGGCCAGCACGCCGACGGCGCCGCCGAGCACGGCGATCGTCGCCTCGACCACGCCCGCGGCGTCGGGTACGCCGCTGTCGCGGGCTCTGCGCATCGCGTTGTGGAACTCGTCGTCGTCGAACGCGGTCAGCTCCACCTGGGTGGTCAGCTCGAAGAGCCGTGTCTCGGCCAGACGTTCGACCTCTACCTTGAGCCGCGCCTGGGCCCAGGTGGCGGCGGTCAGCAGCGCCCCGCGCAGCCCGGCGGCGGCCGCGACCAGCGCCAGCGAGGGCAGCGCCGCCCGGACGCGCTCGGGCGTCGGCCCGCCGGCGAACAGCGAGGCGAGCACGTCGGACGTCGCGACCAGGCCGTAGACGGTGAAGACGCCGGCCATCAGGTTTCCGGCCAGCGCGACGATCGTGTCGCGGCGGTGCGCCTCCCAGGCCATGCGTAACGCGGACATCACCAGGTACGGCAGGCGACGCGCGATCTTCGCCATGCTCGCCGTCAGGAGTTCGTCGCCATGGCTCTCCCAGTAGGCGAGGGCCAGCCCCGACCTGTCCTCCGGAACGTCCGGGGTGCGCTTCTTCCAGAACGCTTTCATGCGGGAAGCCAGGGGATCACCTAGCCAATCTAGGTGACCGTTGTGTCGTCGTAAACCCCTCTTGTAAACGATTTCTCGCCGACGCGGTCGGGCAAGGAATCCCGTTCCGTGATGCCTGGACATATTTGGTGAGGTATGAACATAATGCGTCCGTTTGGCCGCGACAGGCGATTCCCATCGCGGTCAGGGCACGGGTAACGGCACTTATCCAGTGCCGTCCCGAGGCTCAAGCCCCACATCGGCCGCCTACCGGTGGCCAAGGAAGGAGCCCTTATGTCCGTTCTTACGCTGGAGCCCCGCGACGCAGGCGTTCTGGAGTACGAGGACCTCGTCGTCGACTTCGAAGGCGAGCTCACCGCACTGCTCCACGGGCCTCAGGCCTGCGTGAACACCTGCAAGCGCACCGTTTGCTCGACGTTCCCCTGCTGCCCGTCGATCGTGTAATCGGGCGGTAACGCGTTCGGCGTTCCGCGGCGGCGCGCTCCTTGCGCCGTACCGCTGTGGAAAGGCCATCGGTGCACTTCCGGTGGCCTTTCTTCAGGCATCCGGCCGGTCGGTGCAGAAGGGTTTTCTCGTTGACGGTAAATGTGATTGTTTCCCTTACCCATTTTGCCGAGTCGAATACTAGGGAAATCTACGAGGGCGACACCTGGGTCAGCGTCCACGACCCGCGTGCCACCACCCCCAACCAGGGCTGGAAGCTGCATGTCTCCGCCCGTCCCGGCACCCTGGGCGACACGCTCGAACGGGTCCTGCCCGTCCTGGCCGACGTGTCCTGCGACTTCAAGGTCGCCTGCTCGCCCGAGAAGCTCGCGGAGCTCAACTCCGGTGACCTCGACCCGGGCGCGGTCGGCAAGGCCATAACCGTCTACCCGCAGCCGGACGAGGTCGTCCCTCTCGGTCACCGGCTGGCCGAGGCGCTGGCGGGGCTGGCCGCGCCGCGCATCGTCAGCGATCGCCAGGTGCGCCGCGACGCGCCGGTCTATTACCGGTACGCCCCCTTCGCCCCCCAGTACCGCGTGGACGAGAACGGCGACTTCGAGCTGATCATCGTCAGCCCCGACGGCGAGCACCTGCCGGGCGCGGCGGGACCCGAGTTCTCCTGCCCGCCGTGGGCGACCGACCCGTTCCGCCCGCAGGACGGCGTCCCGGACGCGCCTCGGGCTATCGGGTCGGACGCCGTGGAGGCGCCCGCCAGGCTCATCGGCAACCGGTACCGCGTCACGTCCGGCGTCGCGCGCGGCCCACGCGGCAACGTCTACCGGGCCGAGGACGCCGACGGCCGGCCGGTCGTGGTCAAGGAGGCCCGCGCCTACGTGGGCGAGAACGCCGAGGGCTGGGATCTGCGCATGTACCTGCGCAATGACCTTCGCATCCTCAAGGCCCTGGACGGCGTCGCGGGCATCCCCACGCCGATCGACCACTTCCGGCACGGCGAGGACGAGTTCCTCGTCATGACCGACGAGGGCAGCCTGGATCTCAACCGGTTCGTCGGCGAGCGGGGCCGCTTCACCGAGAACGGCGGCGACCGGGACCTCACCGCGCTGGCGGGCCGGCTGCTTGAGGTGCTGGACGCCGTACACGCGCGCGGGGTCGTCGTCAGGGACTTCTCCCCCAAGAACGTGGTGCTCGGCGAGGACGGCCGCTGCACGCTGATCGACTTCGGCAACAGCAGGTACGAGGGGCTGCAACTGCCCGGATGGAGCCGTGGCTACAGCGTGCCCGGCCAGCAGGCGGACCGCCCCTCCGAACCCGCCGACGACTACTTCTCGCTCGGCGCGACGCTGTTCTTCTCGGCGACCGGGATGAACCCCCTCATGATCGACTCCGACCCGGCCAAGAACGTCGGACGGACGCTGATGTGCCTGGCGCGGATGTTCCCCGGCGTCACGACGGGCGTCATCGGGCTGCTGCCGCGCCTGCTCAGCCTCGACGCCGAGGAGCGGGTGGCGGCCGCGGCCGACATGAGATCCGGTGTCAGCGGCGGGCGGACGGGTCGTACGGTGTCGCGGTCTGACGGGGTGCGGTTCAGCGGTGCGCTGCTGTCGCAGGTCCTCGATCACACCACCCGTGTGTGCGTACGGTTCGCGGAGGGCCTGATGGACGGCCCGGCGGACGCCCGGACGTCGAGCCCGCCGGTGACGAACGTCTACGGCGGGTCGGCCGGGGTCGGCATGGAGCTGCTGCACCACCCCGAGGCCAAGACCGTCGCCGCCGACCTGGCCCGCTGGACGGCGCGCGTCATGCCGCCGACCAAGCTTCCGCCGGCGCTCTACTTCGGCCGCACGGGAACGGCGCTGTTCCTGGCCACCGCGCGGCTGACCGCCGTCCCCGAGCTGCCGGACCCCGGCCCGATCGTCTTGACGGGCGAGCAACGCGCGGACCAGGCCCACGGCGTCGCCGGTATCGGCGCGGGGCACCTCTCGCTGGCCGCGCTGGAGCAGGATCCGCGCCACCTGGAAGTGGCCGCCGAGTGCGCCAGGCTGCTCGTCTCCGGCGAGGTGACGGACTCCAAGGACGCGGTGGCACCGGCCCAGGCCGGTTCTGGCGTCAACGTGGAGATGGCCTTCGCCCACGGCGCCGCCGGCTGCGCGGAGTTCCTGCTCTCCTACCACGAGGCCACCGGAGACCACGGCGCCGGTCAGGCGGCCAGGGAGCGCTTCGAGTCGCTGGCCACCGCCACCGAGGCCATGCTCGTCGAGCTCACCGGGCCGGACGCCAAGGCCATGGGCGCGTCCTGGTGCCAGGGCGTCTCCGGCATCCTCGGCCCGTTGGCGCACGCGGCCACCGCGTACGGCGAGGACCGCTACCTCGACCTGGCGGAGCGGGGCGCCCGCGCGAGCCTGGCCATCGCGCCGCAGGCGTGGGTGGTGTCCCAGTGCTGCGGCCTGGCGGGCATCGGCGAGGCGCTGATCGACCTGGCGATGGCCACCGGCGACGACACCTACTGGCGCGGCGCCGAGGAGATCGTCGAGCTGATGCTGATGCGGGCCGGCGGCGAGCCCTCGGCACCGGTCTTCACTGGCAACGATCTCGACAAGCCCGGCTACACCTGGGCGACCGGCGCGTCCGGCGTCCTGTCCTTCCTCCGCCGCCTCGACCGCCGCACCGGCTCCCGCCTGTGGACGGCGAACTGGCGGCTGCCCGTATGACGCTCAGCGCAGGCGGCGGGCGGCGGCCAGGGCGGCCTCCGTCTGGATCGTGACGATCCGGTCGAGCGGATCGTCGAGCTGGACCAGCTGGCCCTCGGCCTCCGCGCAGAGGCGTCCCATGCGCTCCTCCAGCGCGGCGCGGACGGCCGTCAGGTCGGCCGGGCGGTTGCCCGCCGCCGCCTCGGCCGCCAGCAGCCGCAGGAACATGGCGCAGGCCCGCAGCGGCAGGCGGCGCACGGTGTCGTGGATGCCGCTCGCCTCGGCCCGCGTGACGGTCCTGGCGGCGTCCTCCCGGTCCACGGCGCCTTCGAGCGAGGAGACCAGCAGATGGGAGACGGCGAGTGTGTCGTCCACCGCCGCGTGGAACGGGGTGTGCGCGACACACTGCGGCCGGACGTCCGTACGCGCGCGGGCCAGCGGCTCGATCTCCTCGCGCAGCCGAACCGCGGCCGCCTTGACCAGGTGGCCGAAGGAGAGCCCGGCGTCCGAGGGGTCGTCGCACCCTGGAGTGGTCCACAGGGGCACCTCGGCGATCAGCGTGAACGTGCCGTAGCGGTCGGCGTAGTGCCAGCTCGACGCCCCGTACGTACGAGGCGTGCGCGCGTCGCCGCCCGTCTCCACGAAGTCGATGTGCTCGGCCGGCGGCAGCAGCGTGACGCCGGGTCCCGCGACCTGGTAGCCGACGGTGTCGATGGGCCCCAGGTCCAGCGGGACGCCCTGACCCGCGGCGATCGAGGCCAGCTCGGCGGCCAGGCCGGGCACGTCGCGGGTGATCTGGAAGTACGCGCCGCCGAAGTCGGCGTTGTGCAGCGACAGCATGAACGCGGGCCGCAACTCGTCGATGACCCGCATCAACGCCAGGGTCTCCGGCAGCGGCCGGTCGAACCGCTTGCGCCCGGCGTGGATGGGGAAGGTCCATTCGGGCTGGTCGCTCATGGACGGCCGGTAGAAGTGGCGGTGGTAGTGGCTGATCGTGTACGGGCCGGCGTACCAGCCCTCGTTCAGCCGGGCGCCGTCGGGATCCACGCACGCGATGAAGTGCCAGGTGAACCCCCGCCGCTCGGCCGCGTTCTCGCACAGCGCGGAGGCCAGGCGGAGCACGGTCAGGAAGCCGGCGGGCTCGTTGGCGTGGGGGCCGCCGAACACCAGGGCGTTCTGGGACCCGTCCCCGATCGAGACCAGTTCCAGCGGCTCGCCCCGCCGGGAGGCGCCGATGAGGCGTCTGCGGCAGGTCGCGGGGAACCGGTCGCACAGCTCCCGCAGTAACGCGGCCATGTCGTCGATGGTCGGGATCACGCGCATGGGGGAAGCCTCTCAAGCGCGCGCCGCCACGTCACGTGGCCGATACAGGACGTTTCGCAACCTCGCCCGTCAGGGGCGGTGATCCCCGCAGACCTGGCAGGTGTCGAGCCGGGTGACGGGCTGCTCCGCCGTCGCCATCGTCAGGAGGTCGAAGTGGACCACCCGGCCGACCAGGGCCGGCGGGACGACACCGGTGAGGTATCGGACCGCCTCGGCGGCGACGAACCCGGCCACGATGGCGCAGAGCGGGCCGAACGCCGGAATGCTCCGCCCCTGGTTCAGAATGGCGGGCAGCTCCCACCCACCATTACGGACCCGGAGCTCCTCGTCCAGACAGGCCAGGCAGGCCGAACTCCCCGGCACGACCAGCGGTCCCGCGATGCCCAGGTGCTGGCTGAACCCGCCCGGCAGGAGCGGCACCCCGGCGGCCACGCAACCGGCGTTCATCCATTGGCGGATCTGCGGCTGCGGGCTGTCGGCGGTGGCGATGACCAGGTCCGCGCCCGCGACCAGGTCCGCGACGTCCCCGGCGCCGGTCAGCGTGCGGTGGTGCGTCTCCACCTTGACCGCCGGATTGTGCTCGGCGAGCCGGCGGGCGGCCGAGTCCACCTTCGGGCTCCCGACGTCCTCCGCCGAGTAGAGGAACTGGCGGTGCAGGTTGGACTCGTCGACGTCGTCCTGGTCGACGAGCCGCAGCCGTCCCACCCCGGCGGTCGCCAGTTGCAGGGCGACGAACCCGCCGATCCCGCCGACGCCGAGGACGGCCACCGTACGCCCGGCGAGGTCCCCGGCCATCTCAGCGGCCCGCGACGCGGGCTGGAACATGGAGAAGAACAGGGCCTGCCGCGACGTGGGCCCGTGGCGCGTCAGCAGCTCGACGTCCTGCTCCTCGACCAGGATCCGGGCCCCGAGCAGAGCGGTGATGGCCTGGTCCACCTCGGCCGCCGTGACGCCGCCGATTCCTGCCGTGAGGCTGACCAGTTCCTCGCGGGGCAGCGCGGTGGAGGCGCACCGCCGTACCAGCTCGCGTAGGGCCGGAGAGGCGGACTTGAGCACCTTTCCGGTGCCCGGCAGGTCACCCAGCCGGACTAGTTCGCGGCGGTCCTCAATGAACAGGGGAAACGCCGGGTTGACCAGAACGCGCGACAATTATCCGCTCCACCTCAGAAAAAGGCGCGGGATCGGCGACCCGGGTGGCCACCAATCCCGCGCTGAGTATCAGCTGTTGCTGTTACCGCACGTGAGCTCCACTGCCTCTATCTCGGCAATCGTGATCTCCATGCAGTCCCCCCTCCTGATGATGCTGGGACATTTGGGGCTATAGCGAAGAAATGTCCTCGAGCGAGGAAGGTAGTTTCCCCAACCGCCAGTGTCCACCGCTTTGGTGATAAATGACCCACTTGAGCCAGTTTGTTCAGTAGCCCGTCTCCGAAACGGGCTTTACGGGGAAGCCCTATCAGGCCGGTCAAGGCGCCGCCGGGAGGCAGGATAAGGTCAAGATCTTCGACGGGAGGTCCGGTGGGGAGACTGAGCAGGCGCGGGCTGCTGACCGCCTCCGGCGCGGGCGTGGTGGCCGGCGCGGCGGCGACGGCGGGCGCCTTCCTGCTGGGCGAGCCGGAGCCGCCGGCAAGCAGCGCGGCCCCGGCTCAGGTGGTGGGCTTCCATGGGCCGCACCAGGCGGGCATCGCCACGCCTGTCCAGGACCGCCTCCACTTCGCGGCCTTCGACGTGGCCGTGAGCACGCGCGAGGAGCTGGTCGCACTCCTGGTCTCCTGGACCAGGGCCGCCGAGTCGATGACAGCGGGTCACCTCACCGCCGACGACGACTCCGGCGAGGCCCTCGACCTGCCCGCCTCCCGCCTGACGCTGACGGTCGGATTCGGTCCCACGCTGTTCGAGCGGGCCGGGGAGGATCGCTTCGGTCTGGCCGCCTCGCGGCCGCCCGCGCTGGCCGACTTACCACCCTTCCCCGGTGAGAAGCTCGACCCGGCGCGCGGCGGCGGCGACATCGCAGTCCAGGCGTGCGCCGACGACCCGCAGGTCGCGGTGCACGCCATCCGTACGCTGGCGCGCATCGGGCTGGGCCGGGTGAGCGTACGGTGGTCGCAGCTCGGCTACGGCAAGACCTCCTCGACCACGCCCAGCCAGCTCACCCCGCGCAACCTCATGGGCTTCAAGGACGGCACCGACAACATCCCGCACGACGACCACACCGCGCTCGACCAGCACGTCTGGGTGGGCGCCGCCGACGGGCCCGCATGGATGACGGGCGGCAGTTACCTGGTCGCGCGGCGGATCCGCATGCACCTGGAGTCGTGGGACCAGGCCTCCCGGCAGGACCAGGAGGCCACGATCGGCCGTACGAAGACCGAGGGCGCCCCGCTCGGCGGCAAGGGCGAGCGGGACGAGTTCGACCCGGCCAGGCTGCCCGCCGACTCCCATGTGCGGCTGGCCCATCCCCTGTCCAACGGCGGCGCACGGCTGCTGCGGCGCGGCTACTCCTTCGTCGACGGCAGCGACACCCAGGGCCGCATCGACGCGGGCCTGTTCTTCCTCGCCTACCAGCGCGACCCGCGCCGCCAGTACGTGCCCGTGCAGCGCAAGCTGGCCACCGACGACCGGCTCTCGACCTACATCCGGCACGTGGGGTCGGGCCTGTGGGCCTGTCCGCCCGGCGTGTCCCCCGGCGGGCACTGGGGCGACACGCTCCTCGGACAAAGCTAGAGCCCGCCTGACGCAGAGCGGCTAGAGCTCGCCGGGACGGATCCAGCCGCCGGGCACCAGCAGGGCGAGCTGTTCGCGCAACAGGTCGCGCAGCGGCCCGTCAGGCTGCTCGCCGTAGACCTGGAGGAGCCTGCCCGGCCGCACCAGGATCTCCTCGGGGTCGTCCTGGCGGGCGGTGTACTCGGCGATCAGCTCCGGCAGGCGGGCGGTAACGTGCTCGTCCAGGCCGAGCCGGACCGCCGAGCACAGCGAGTACTCCCAGGCCACCAGATAACGCCAGAGCTTGTCCTCGCCCTCGAAATAGACGCGCTCCAGCCTGGAGAAGGCATCGAGCACCGCGCCGTGGTCGCCGTCGCGGTAGGCGAGCACGATGAGGTGGAACAGCGCCCACTGGTGCCCGCGCCGCAGCAGCTCCGCCCGCTCGAAGGCGGCCCGCGCCTCGGCGTGGGCGCCCAGCAGGTACAGGGTGTAGCCCCGCACGTAGTGGGCGTCGGCCGAGCCGGGGGCCTCCTTCAGCAGCCGCTCGCTCTCCCGCAGCAGCCGCCCGAACGTCTCGGGAACCTCCGGCCCGTCCTCCGCCGCCTCGATCAGCTCGGCTGTCGAGGTCGGCTCGGGAGACGGGGTCGGGGTCGAGATCGGCCCGGCGGGCGGCGTGTCAGCGGGCACCGCTCTCGCTCACCATCCTCCGGAGTGGCCGGTGGATCTGCCGTTGGCCATCCAGCGCTTGGCGGTGGCGCGCAGCTCCCTCTCGATCTCCGGCAGCATACCCGGGTGCTCCCTGATGAAGCGCTCGAGATCCCTGGCGGCGGCCTTGAAGCCCTCGCCGTGCCGCCCGCTCTCGAAGCTGGTGTCGCCCCGGTACCGGTCGCGGATCTCGCGCTTGACGGAGTTGGCCCACTCCGTCGGTGACAGCCACCCGCAGGGGTACTTGGGCCGCGGGCTGTTGTGGACGAGGACGTCGGTGCCGCCCTGGACCACGTGGTAGGTGTGCGGCCCGTCCACGCTGAGGTTGTGGACGCGCTGGCTGTCGCGGTGCTCGGTCTCCACCGCCGACACCTGGACGAGGGTGCCCGCCGAGGTACGCAGCCACATGCCCGGCCGCAGCTCGGCGGCCGGCAGCCAGGTCTTCAGCGCGGGCACCCAGAACGGGTGGTTGTCGGTGGCGACCAGCACCCCGCCCGCGATGCCCACCTTGACCAGGTCCTTCGCGCCCTGGCTGGTCATGGTGGCGACGACCGGCTGTGCGGTCGTCTTGCCGGTGGCGGGGTCGGTCGCCAGGACCTGATCGCCGACCGCGACGTCCTCGATGGCCTTGGCGCTGCCGTCGGCCATCCGTACCTTGGTACCCGGCACGAAGCTGCTGGTCAGGCGGCAGGTCTTGCCGACGCTCTCCACCACTTCGTCGCCGTACTTGCCGAAGCGGGCGAACTTGGTGCCGCCGAAGGTGATCGAGCCGAGCGCGCCCTCCAGGCAGCCCTTGCCGAAGCCCCGGGCGTAGTCGCCGAAGGAGTGCTTGCGGCCGAGCAGCGCCCCGGCGACGGTGTTGATCAGGCCGTTGCCGACGCACGCGCCCACGGCCGCGACCACCTGCGGCGGGATGGTGCCGTCGGGGTCGGTGTAGTCGGCCGGGTCGCCGAGCGCGTACTCGTAGAGGTTGTAGCCGCCGCCGAAGCCGATGGTGTCCTCGGAGATGAACCTCCGCAGCGACGGGGAGTACAGCCGGGACCTGTTGTCCTGCAGCCCGCCGGGGATCGGCGCGCCGGAGGCGCGGCCGGTCCAGCGCACGGTGTTGGGGTCGTCGGCCGCGGAGGAGGTGGTGGCGCCGAACAGGTCGTAGCCGTAGGTGGTGGTGATCTGGCCCGAGCCGTCGGTCAGGGCCAGCGTGGAGCCGAGCGCGTCGGGCAGCAGCCCCTGCACCTGGCCGTCGCCGCTGATCCTGGCCAGGGCCTCGTCCTGGCCGAAGCCGTTGAGGAAGGAGACCTCCGCCCCGCCGGGCCCGCTCTGCCCGATGAGGGCGTCGCCGTCGAAGCGGAAGCGGGTGGTGTCGGTGCCCGTGGTGCTGCCGACCCTGCGTCCGGCCGGGTCGTAGCCGAGGGTCGTGGTGACGCTGCCGTCCGACACCGTCACGAGCTCGCCGCGGGCGTTCCAGGTGTAGGTGAAGACGCCGTCGGAGGTCAGGTTGCCGGCCGGGTCGTAGCCCAGGGTCCGGCCGCCGTTGCCGGTCAGCCGGTTGGCATCGTCGTAGGTGAGGCCGGTCGAGGGGGCGGGGAGCTGGGCGCGTACGAGCGTGCCGCGCATCCGGGTCCGGCGCCCGAGCTGGTCGTAGGTGTAGGCCACGTCGCCGACGCCGGTGGTGCCGCGCTTGTAGCCGATCGAGGTCAGCAGGCCCGAGTCGTCGTAGCCGTAGGCGGCCGTGATACCGCCGGGCAGGGACTTGGAGGTCATCCGCGCGTCGTCGTCATAGCCGTACACGGTGCTGACGGCGCCCCGGGTGACCGACTTGAGCAGGCCGTTGGGGAAGTAGTCGTAGCCGACCGCCGGCTGGCCCGAGGCGGTCATGGACTTCAGCCGGCCGGCCGCGTCGTAGGTGTAGCCAACGGTGCCCGCCGAGCTGGTCTCGGAGGTCAGGTGATCGAGGTCGTCGTAGCCGTAGGTGATCTTCCCGGCGCCGGTGGTGGAGTCGCTCAGCTCGCGGATGCGCCCTCTGTCGTCGTACAGGGCGCTCTGTGTCGACTCGTAGTTCTGGCCGTTCTTGCCGAAGCCGGTGAAGGTGGCGCGGCCGAGTTCGTCGTAGCGGTACTCGGTGACCTTGCCGCGCCGGTCGGTGACCGTGGACAGGCGGTTCATGCCGTCGTAGGTGAAGGTGTCCTTCGCGCCGAGCGGGTCGGTGCGTTCGAGCAGCCGGTCGGCGTCGTCGTACCGGTAAGAGGTGATCTTGCCGCGGGCGTCCTTGACCGAGGTGATGTTGCCGTTCTCGTCGTAGCCGAAGATCGTCTCGTCGCCGCCCGCGTCGGTGACGGACCTGAGCACGTCGGCCGCGTCGTAGACCCGCCCGGTGGAGGTTCCGTCGGGGGCGATCGTCTCGATCACCCGGTTGGCCGCGTCCCGCACGAAGCGCGTCTTGCGTCCCTCGGGGTCGGTCACCGTGGTCAGGGCGCCGTCGACGTAGTCGTAGGTGGTGACGCGCCCCTGCGGGGTGGTCTGGGTGCGCGGGTGGCCCTGGGCGTCGTAGCTGGTCTTCCAGGTACGGCCCATGGCGTCGGTGATCTTCTCGGGGTTGCCGCGCGTGTCGTACTCGAAGCGGGTGACGGCTCCCGTGGGGTCGGTCAGCGTGTCCGGCCTGCCGTACGGCGTGCCCTGGTACGTGGCGTGGCCGGTCACGGTGGCCGAGCCCGCCGCGCCCTTGAGCTCCAGCGGGTTGCCCGCGGCGTCGTAGGTGATCGTGGTGGTGCGGCCGAGGCCGTCGTCGATCGTCCTGGGCAGGTCGCTGTCCGGGTCGCGAGTGATCTTGATGGTGTGCTCGCGGTCGGTGCCCGCCGCCTGGGTGTCGGTGGCCAGGTAACCGAGATCGTCGTAGGTGGTCTTGCGTACGGCGCCGTCCGGCTCGGTGACCTGGGCGGCGACGACGCGCGTGCCGTTGAGGGTGTAGGCGAAGGCGTAGGTGCCCTGGCCGAGGATCGTCTGGGTGGAGACCCTGCCGTTGGCGTCGTAGACGTTGGTCAGGTAGGTGTGGTTGCGGGCGTCGGTGATGGCGTTCATCCGGCCCGCGGTGTCGTAGCCGTAGGTGGTGCTCTGGCCGGTGGGGCCGGTCACGGTCTTGAGCCGGTCGCCCTCGTAGCCGTACGTCACCGAGCGGCCCGCGTTGTCCTCCACCTTCGTGACCTTGTCGGCGGCGTCGTGCGAGTAGCTGAGCCAGAACCCGTTCGGCGAGCGGACCTCGGTGATGGGCCCGAGGTAGCTGCCGAAGCTGTTCTTGTACTTGCGCAGGATCTTGACGGTGTTGCCCTGCGCGTCCCGGATCTCCTGCAGCGGCGCCTCGTCGCCGAAGACGTAGGTCATGCCGTTGCGCAGCTTGAGGTGCCAGCCGCCCTGGTTGCACCCGCCCACGTAGTGGAACCCGGACCCGGTGAACTCCGGCGAGGTGTCGCGCGCCTCGAAGACCGCGTCGCAGAACCCGGTGCCCGGCGAGGTCCGCACGTAGTGCACCTGGGACCCGTCGGGGAAGTTGAGGTCGGCTTCCTGGTACTGCTTACGCGACGACAGGTACATGTTGTACAGGTCGTTACCGCCGATACCCATCGCGCGCTTGCGGGTGTCGCCCGGGTTGTAGCCGCGGTTGACGGCCAGCGGCAGGACGTCGTCCACCATGAGGTCGGTCTGGCTCAGGGCGAACAGTCCGCTGCCGAGGTCGACCGGGTCACCCGACGAGTTCAGGAACTTCAGCAGCCACTTCCACGCCGGCTCCTCGTTGCCCGGCACGTTGATCATGGCGCCGTCGAAGTCGGAGATCGCCGTCCCCGCGTCGGGGACGACCTGCCGGGCGGCCGGATCGACCTTGCCCGCGCCGAAGATCTCCCAGCCCTCGCCGCTCTTGTCGTAGTGCCAGAAGTTGACCCGCTGTCCCGCCTGCAGTTTCAGGTAGTTCGGGTAGGTGATCTGGGCGGTCCCGCCCACGAGACGGCCGCCGGCGGGCTGGACCGTGTAGTAGACGGGCACGCGCACGCCGTCCGGCATCGGGATCGGCGTACGGTCCACCGGGATCGGCGTGATGCCGACGCGCCGTACGGGCTTGCCGTCGGCGTCCTCGATCGTCACGCCCGCCGGGATGCGCACCTCCAGGCCGGGCACGCCCGGGTTGGACAGCACGACCTCCTTGGTGGTCGGCGAGGGGATGTCGATCTCGTAGTCGGTGTCCAGGGCGGGCAGGTACGGCGTGTAGAACAGCTCGTTGCCGCCCGCCTTGAGCGGCACCTGCACGTCGAACACGCCGTACTTGAGCTTGCTCGTCGAGGCGCTGCGGCCGTCGATGCGCAGGCGGCGCACGCCCTGGCGCAGGTCGGTGAGCTGGAAGGCGCCCTTGGCGTCCGTGCGGGCCTCGCGGCCGTCGGCGCGCAGGGTGACGCCGGCCAGCGGCAGTCCCGCCGTGGTCTTCACGACACCGGTGAGGCTCGCGTCCTTATGCTTCTTCGCGGTGTACGACGCCACGGGCTCGCCGCGCTTCACCCCGTCGGGCAGCGGTTCCTTCTTCTGGGATTCCGTGGCCTTTTGGGATTTCGTGGCCTGCTTGGCAGCGGCGGCGGTCGCGACCCGGATGGTGGCCGCGCCCGTCTCGGCGTCCTTGGGGTTGATCTTGAAGGTGTACGTGCCGGCGGCGGTCAGGGTGGTGGTGTGGCTGCCGTTCTTGGACAGGCACGTGGTCCACAGGCGCGCGCCGGTGGGCGGCCACAGCTCCGTGGTGGTGCAGGTCGCGTACGTCTCGTCGATCACGGTGATCTTGACGGTCTGCCCGGCGGTGGCGGTGAAGGTGACCGCCGAGTTCTGCCCGGCCTTGGTCGTGGTGACCACGACGTCCGCGCCGCCGACCGTCGCCGCCTTCGTCACGTCGGCGGGCACGTCGACCAGGGTGACGGTGATCGTGCCGGTCCAGGCGTCCTTCGGGTCGAAGGTCAGCTTGTACGCCCCGGCGACGGGCAACTCCAGCGTGTCGATGTACTCGGCCGCCTGGTAGATACAGGTGTCCTTGGCCAGCTCGGTGCCGTCGGGCTTGAGCAGCCGCACGTCCAGGGCGCAGGCGGGGGCGCCGGCCGGAACGGCGAGCTTGATGAAGAGACGACGGGCGGCCGTGCCGGTGAACGTCACCGCCCCGCCCTGGCCCGGCTTGGCGATCGCCACCGAAGCGGGGGCGGCGTCCGGCGCGCTCGCCACGGCCACGTCGGCCGGGACGCCCGTCAACGCGAACGTCAGCGTGCCCGTCCAGGCGTCTTTCGGGTTGATCGTGAACCGGTAGGCGCCGTCGGCGGGCAGAGTGATCGTGTCTATGTACTCCGCCGCCTGGTAGATACAGGTGTCCTTGGCCAGCTCGGTGCCGTCCGGCTTGAGCAATCGCACCTCAAGCCCGCAGGCGGGGGTGCCCGCCGGAATGGTGAGCTTGGCGAAGATCCGCTGCCCTGTCGTGCCGGTGAACGTCACCGCGGCGTCCTGGCCGGGCTTGGTGATCGCCACCGATGCCGGGGTCGCGTCCGGCGAGGTCGCCACGACCACGTCGGCGGGCACGTTCAGCACCTGCAGCGTCGGGGTGCCCGTCCAGGCGTCCTTCGGATTGATCGTGAACCGGTAGGTGCCGTTGGCAGGCAGGGCGACCGTGTCCAAGTACTCGGCCGCCTGGTAGAGGCAGGTGTCCCTGATCAGCTCGGTGCCGTCCGGGTTGAGCAGCCGGACGTCGAGGCCGCACGTGGGTATGCCCGCCGGGACGGCCACCTTGGCGAAGATCCGCTGCCCCGCCGTGCCGGTGAACGTCACCGCGCCGCCCTGACCAGGCTTGGTGATCGCCACCGAAGCCGCGGCCGCGTCCGGCGAGGTCGCCACCACCACGTCGGCGGGCACGTTCAGCACCTGCAAGGTCGGGGTGCCGGTCCAGGCGTCCTTCGGGTTGACCGTGAACCGGTAGGCGCCGTCGGCGGGCAGAGTGACCGTGTCCAAGTACTCGGCCGCCTGGTAGAGGCAGGTGCTCCTGAACATCTCGGTGCCGTCCGGCTTGAGCAGCCGCACGTCCAGGGCGCACACGGGCGCGCCCGCCGGAACGGTCAGTTTGGTGAAGATCCGCTGCCCCGTCGCGCCGGTGAACGTCACCGACCCGTTCTGGCCCGGCTTGACGATCGCCACGTCGGACGGGGCCGCGTCCGGCGAGGTCTGCACGGCCACGTCGGCGGGCACGTTGATCACTGCCGCCTTGTACGGACCACCGGTGACCAGGCCCTTGGGATCGACGGCCACCCGGTACGTACCGGACACCGGCAGCGTGACCGTGTCGAGGAAGGAGTCGACCTGGTACACGCAGGTGTCCTTCACCAACTCGGTGCCGTCGGGGGCGCGCACGCTGGCGCCCACGTCGCAGGCCTTCGTGCCGGTCGGCATGCCGAGCTTGGTGAAGACCCGCTGACCGGCCGTTCCGGTGAAGGTGAAGGCGGCCTGCTGGCCGGGGATGGTAGTGGTGAGGGTCCCCTGCGCCCCGTCCAGGGCGAGTTCGGTCGTGGCGTCGGCGACGGCGGAGGCCAGGACGTCGACCTTGCCGGTCTGGTCGTCCTGCGGGTCGAGCAGCACGGCGTAGGTCCCGGCCTTCGAACCTTCCGGCAGCTCCCACTCCCATGTGCTCGAGCACATGCTCTGGCTGAGCAGCGTGGTCCCGTCGGGGCCGTACACGGTGATGGGCAGGCAGCCGGAGAAGGTCTCGCCGGACATGTAGAGCATGGCGCGCTGACCGGCCGCCACGTCGAACAGCGTCAGCGCGATCTGCTGCGCCGCGCCGACCGCGACCGAGGTGAGGGTGTTCTGCGCCAGCCGCAGCGCGCCGCCCGTGCCGATGTTGGCGGCCAGGTAGGGGGCGGGCGGGACGACCACGTCACCGGCGGAGACCGCGCTGCCGCCGGGGTTGACGACCTTCACGTGCCCGAACGCGGGACCCAGCGGCAGCTTGACCTTCAGGTCGCCCGTGGTGCCCTGCGTCACCTGGATCTTCGATCCGTTGAGCGAGGTGATGTTGCGGATCTTGTCCGCGTCGAAGCCGCTGCCGGGCACGGTGACCTCGGCTCCCGCGTCGCCGACCGTGAGGCCCGTCAGGGAGATCGCGGGCTTGGGCCGGGTTCCGGCGACCTTGAAGCCCTTCCAGGCGGCGGACTTGCCGCCGACCGTCACGGTGACGTCGCCCGAGGTCGCGCCGCCGGGGACCGTCACGGTGATGGTGTGGTCGGTGACGGCGCTGGGGGTCGCGGTGGTGCCGCCGAAGGAGACCGTCACCGCCGACTTGTCCGTGCCGAACGCGGTGCCGTAGATCGTCACGCTCGTGCCCGAGGTGGCGCTGGGCGGGGAGACCTGGGCGACGGCCAGCGTACCGGCGGGCAGGTCGCTGACCGCGGTGATGTTGCCCGCGGGGTCATGGCTGATCTTCGAACCGTCGCCCGGCTGGGCGAACACCCCGGTGACGCGGCCGTTGGCGTCGTGGGCGTAGGAGACGTCGGCGGCCTGCGCGGGCGCCTGCTGCTGCTTGGCGGCCGGTTCACCCGCGGGCTGCACCCGTGTCGTGGCGGCGACGGGGACGGTGGTGATGCGAGGTGGTGCGGCGGGCGGCGGGGGTGCCAGACCGGCGATTAAGGCAGCAACGACTAAACCCGCGATCACCCGCATGCGTACACTCCGGCTCAAATAATGATCAACCCGGGCAAACCATAAGGATCATTACAAACCCCCGTCAATGATCTCGGCCCAGGTTGTACGAAGCCCCAGCCCAGCAGGCTGATCCGGGGGAAGCTGCGCTCACGCGCGCGGCCGGGCCAGGGCCCGGATGTTCCACCGGCGGATCGTGGCCTGGTGTGGCTCCCAGGCCCGCCACACGTCACGGCCCCAGGCCCAGACCAGCCGCTCATGCTCGGCAGCGTCCCGGGCGGCGAGCACGTCGACGGCGGTCATCAGGCCGGGCCGCGACGGTGGCCGCAGCCAGTGGAAGTAGTCCGGCCGCTCGGCCATCATCCGCTTGTGCAGCGCCGGGCCGTCGCGCGGGTCGGCGTCCTCCTCGACGAACAGGCACAGCGTCATCAGGCACAGGGCCAGGCTCTGGACCTCCCGCCGGCCGTCGCCGCCGGGGTGCTGCGCGATGTAGGAGTCGACGACCAGCTGGTGGACGTGGCGATAGGCGGCGATGCTGTACGAGCGCGCCAGCAGCTCACCGTAACGCCCCCGGCACTCGGCCGACGCCCCGCGCTCGTCGGGAAGCGGCCCACCGACAGCTGGGGCCACCAGCCCGCATCCGGGGCAGGTGGTCGCATCCTCGGCTTCCATCGGCACTCCTGACCTCGGCACTCTCCGCAGCTTCGCGCCGCGAGGCACGACGCTATGGACTGCCGTAACGTCAGGGTCAAGCGCGCGTGAGAGCGGGGGCGAAGCCGTCGGTTCGGCGCCTACTCGTCACGGACGAGCGGCTCGAAGGCGTGCGCGTGCTCGGCCGCCCACGAGCGGAACGTGCGTGCCGCGGTCGCGGTCACCTCCTCCACAGTGACGGTGACCGGTGCCGGACCGAGCGTCATCTCGGCCTGGGCCCGCAGGATGCCGTCCACGGCCGCCTCCGGCCAGCCGCGGGCCAGCATCTGCCGCCGCGCCTCCTCTGGGGAAGTCTCCTCCCATCGCACCGGATGGCCGATCACCTCGCCGATGACGCGCACCTGCTCGGCCTGGGTCAGGGAGTGCGGCCCGGTCAGCTCGTACACGGAGCCGGCATGCCCGTCCTGGGTCAGCGCCCGCACCGCGACCGCGGCGATGTCCCGCTCGTGCACGAGGGACATCGCGGCCTGACCGTACGGCTCACGCACCACTCCCCCGTCGCGGATCTGCTCGGCCCAGCGCAGGGCGTTGGCCGCGAAGGCATGCGGGCGCAGGATCGTCCATCGCGGCCCAGACCGTTCGATCAGCTGCTCGGCCTGCCGCTCATGATCACGCACAGCCGCCGACGACAGGTACACCACCCTGCGGGTCTCGGCCATCAGCTTGAGCACCACCTCCAGCCCCTCGCCCGAGGCGAACGGCCAGACCAGGAACACCGCCTCGACCCCGTCGAAAGCGGCATGCAGCGAATCAGGGACCGACAGGTCACCGCGCACGCCCTCGACAGTCGGTGGCAGATCGGCCGGTTCCCGGGTCAGCGCGCGAACCTCGACCCCGGCTTCCAGCAGCTGCGCCATCACCTGACGACCGACTGTGCCGGTCGCCCCGGTGACCAAAATCCGATGCGGCATCTCGCGTCTCCCATCAGCGGTTCTACTGATGGCCAACCGTAGGGGGATCACATGAGATGATCAATGCTTAAAAGTCCGCAATTCATACGCAATCGTCTTCTTGTCGAAGGGCTCAGACGGCGAGTCGGCCCAGGCTGCGGTCGACGACGGCGATCAGCAGGAACAGCGTCGCGGCGCCGATCATGACCCAGGCCAGCACGTGCATGCCGCCGGTGTCGGCGTGCCGGCCGAAGGCGAACGCGGACGCGGCGGACGCGACCATCGACCCCATGTACGAGAAGGTGCGAAGCAGCCCGGACGAGGCGCCCATGCGCTCCGGATCGGCCTGCCGGTACACCGAGTTCTGCAGCCCGAGGTTGTTGAGCCCCTGCGGCACGCCGAACACCAAGGCGACGACGAGCAGCATCCAGACCGGGCTGCTCGCGTTCAGGAACAGCATCAGCACGCACGCGACGATCTGTCCGACCGCGCCGACGACGAGCTTGCCCCAGCCGTTCCACGCCGGGAGACGAGCGGTCATCGACATCACGAGGCGTTCAGCCGGCCAGGGCCTTCCTGGCGTAGGAGCGGACGTCGGCGTCGGAGTCCGCCAGCGCGGCCCGCAAGGCGTCCGCCACCTCCGTGGCGGCGGCCCACGGCGTGAGCGCGAGCACGGCGGCCTTGCGCACGTCCAGGTTGGGGTCCGCCAGCGCTGCGACGAGCGGCTGCTTCGCCGTGGCCGGGTCCGCCGCGGCCAGGCAGCGCGCCGCCCCCACCCGCACCTGCCAGTCCTGATCGTCCAGCCCCCGGACGGCCTCGGCCTCCAGCGGCGTCCCCACCTCGCCCGACGACTCCAGGGCGGCGGCCCTGACCAGCGGGTCGGCGTCGCCCGCGAGAGCCGCCAGCGCGGCTGACGGCTTGCCGATGAGGCCCAGCCCCTTGGCCGCCCAGACGCGTACCTCCCTGGAGGGGTCCGTCGCGGCGGTGGCCACCGGGGCGGCCTCGTCGAGGGAGACCAGGCCGCGGATCGCCGCGATTCGTACCCGGTGGTCCGGGTCGGCCAGTGCCGTCTGGAACGTCCCGGTGTCGCCGAGCCGCATCGAGCGCAGCACGTCCAGCCCGGTGGCCCGGACCATGGCGTCCCCACCGGACAGGCATCCGGTCACGGCCGCGCCGAGTTCGGGCGTGGCCGGCAGCACCTCGACCAGCTCCTTGAGGCCGGTGGCCGCCGCCCGGCGTACGGTGCCGTGCTCGTCGGCGAGGGCGCCGGCCAGGGCCAGGCCCGTCCCCTCCGGCACCGTCTCGGTGAGTGTGGCGATGGCGGCCCGGCGTACCTTCGGGTCGGCATCGGCGAGGTAGGGGGCGAGCTGCGCCACCGACGGCTGTTCCTCGGCGAGGCGGTGCAGCTCAAGGATGCGCGGCGAGCGACCGACCGCGGCGCGGGCCTCCCGGCGCACCTCGTGGCGGCGCACCGCGGTCGCGGTCCGGGCGCGCAGCACCACCGGCTCGGCGGCGACCGGCGTGAACTCCTCGACCGGCACCAGGTACGGCTCCACGGGGCGCTTGACGAACTCCATGGCCCCGTCGCGCCGGCGGAGATTCAGGTGGAACAGCCACCCCTCGTCGTCGCGTCCGGGCTGGTCGGCGCGCTCGTGGTAGAGGCCCCACCGGCTCTCGGTACGGGTGAGCGAGGCACGGGCCGCCATCTCGGCGCAGTCGCGGATGAAGTCGACCTCGGCGCAGCGCATGAGCTCGTGCGGGGTGCGCGCGCCCATCAAGGCGATCTCGTCGCGCATCCGCTCGAAGGACTCCAGCGCGATCTCGAGCTTGGCGCCGGTCTTGGGCGGGGCGACGTAGTCGTTGACGAAGCGGCGCAGCTTGTACTCCACCTGCTGCTGCGGCGGCCCGTCCGGGTTGCGCAGGGGCCGGTAGACCAGCTCGTGCGCGGCGGCGATCTGGTCCTCCGGCAGCGCCGCGCCGCTCTGGTGGTGCTCGGCCGCGTGGGCGCCGGCCAGGTCGCCGAAGACGAAGGCGCCGATCATGTAGTTGTGCGGCACGCAGGCCAGGTCGCCGGCCGCGTACAGGCCGGGTACCGTGGTCGCGCCGTGCTCGTCCACCCACACGCCCGATGCCGAGTGCCCGCCGCACAGGCCGATCTCCGAGATGTGCATCTCCACGTCGTGGTCGCGGTAGTCGTGCCCGCGCCCGGCGTGGAACGTGCCACGGGTGGGGCGTTCGGTGGTGTGCAGGATGGTCTCGATCTCCGTGACCGTCTCGTCGGGCAGATGGGAGAGCTTGAGGTAGATCGGCCCCCGGGCGGAGGCGATCTCGGCGGACACCTCGGACATCATCTGGCCCGACCAGTAGTCGGAGTCGACGAACCGCTCGCCCTTGTTGTTGACCTGGTAGCCGCCGAACGGGTTGGCCACGTAGGCGCAGGCCGGCCCGTTGTAGTCCTTGATCAACGGGTTGATCTGGAAGCACTCGATGCCGCTGAGCTCGGCCCCGGCGTGGTAGGCCATGGCGTAGCCGTCGCCCGCGTTGGTGGGGTTCTCGTACGTGCCGTACAGGTAGCCGCTGGCGGGCAGGCCGAGCCGGCCGCAGGCGCCGGTGGCGAGGATCACGGCTCCGGCGCTCACCGTGACGAAACGCCCGGAACGCGTGTCGAACCCGGCCACGCCGACCGCCCGGCCCTCCGAGGTGAGCACCCTGACCGGCATGACGCGGTTCTCGACGCGGAGCCTCTCCCGGATGTCGCGTCGCCGCAGCACCCGGTAGAGGACCTTCTTGACGTCCTTGCCCTCCGGCATGGGGAGCACGTAGCTGCCCGAGCGGTGGACCCTGCGGACCGCGTACTCGCCGTGCTCGTCCTTCTCGAACTTCACCCCGTAGCTTTCCAGGCGGCGGACCATGTCGTGGCCCCTGGTCGCGGTCTGGTAGATCGTCTTCTGGTTGACGACGCCGTCGTTGGCCCGGGTGATCTCGGCGACGTAGTCCTCGGGGGTGGCCTTGCCGGGGATGACGGCATTGTTGACGCCGTCCATGCCCATGGCGAGCGCGCCGCTGTGCCGTACATGGGCCTTCTCCAGCAGCAGCACCCGCGCGCCCTGTTCGGCCGCGGTGATCGCGGCCATCGTGCCCGCGGTGCCTCCGCCGACGACGAGCACGTCGCACTCCAGGCGCAGGCCGTCCTCGATCGAGGGGATGTCCATCACAACTCCTTGAGGATCTGGGCGCGCAGCCCGGCTCTGTCGGCGCCGGGGTCACGGGGCCCTGGCACCTCGGTCACCGCGCGGACTCCGCCACGGCCGAGCACCACCACGCGATCGGCGAGCAGGAGCGCCTCGTCCACGTCGTGGGTGACGAAGATGACCGTCGCCCTGGTGTCTTCGAGCACGTCGAGCAGGAGCGCCTGCATCTCGGCGCGGGTCTGGGCGTCGAGCGCGCCGAACGGCTCGTCCATCAGCACCGCGCGGGGCGCTCCCGCGAGGGCGCGGGCGAGCTGCACGCGCTGCCGCATGCCGCCCGACAGCTCGCGCGGCAGCCGGTCCTCGTGCCCGGCCAGGCCGACGCGGGCGATCCACTCCCGCGCGGCGGCCCGGCGCTCGCGCCTGGGCAGCTTGCGGATGCGCAGCGGCAGCTCCACATTGCCCAGGACGGTCCGCCACGGCAGCAGCGCGTCGTCCTGGAAGATCATCGCGCGGTCCGGCGAGGTGGCCGCGATCTCCTCCCCGTCCGCGACGATCCTTCCTCCGTAGGGCCGCAGCAGCCCGGCCAGCGCGCGCAGCAACGTGGACTTGCCCGAGCCCGACGTGCCGACGACGACCAGCACCTCGCCGGGGCGGACCGCCAGGTCGAGCTCGCTCAGGACCGGGTCCCGGGCGTACCCCAGCGACAGGGACTCCAAAGTGAGGCCGAGAGTCACGACCTGCTCCTTTCCGCCCGCGGCAGCCAGCGTGTCATCCGTCGCCCGGCCAGCTCGACGGCGGCCGAGGTGAGCCAGCCGAGCAGGCCGATGGTGATCATGCCGACGAAGACGGCCGGGTAGTCGACGATCGTGTACGACATCCAGGTCCGGTAGCCGACCCCGAACTCGCCGGAGATCATCTCCGCCGAGATGACGCAGATCCAGGCCACGCCCATGCCGACGGAGAGCCCGCCGAACACTCCGGGCAGGATGCCGGGCAGCACCACGTTCCAGAGCACGTGGCGCCGGCCGCCGCCGAGCGTCCTGACCGCGTCCTCCCAGAGCGTGGGCAGCGCCCGCACGGCGTGGCGCGTGCTCACCATGACCGGGAAGAAGGCGGCGGTGCACGTGATGAACACGATGCCCTGCTCATCGGTGGGGAACAGCAGGATCGCCACCGGCACCAGCGCGATCGCGGGAATGGGGCGGACGGCTTCGAGCAGCGGCAGCAGTGCGTCCCCCGTCCCGCGGGATCTGGCGACCAGCAGGCCCACGGTGATCCCGGCGACCGCGGCCAGGCCGAATCCGGACAGGATCCTGATCAGGCTCTGCAGCAGGTCGAGGTAGTACACGGAGGTGGAGAGCTGCGTGGCGAACCGCGCAGCGATCTCATCGAGTGTGGGCAGCCGGTCGAACCTGAGCCAAAGACGCGCGTCGGTGACCGTGAGGAGCTGCCACAGGGCGGCCACGGCCAGGAGCGAGACCGCCCTGACCGCCCATCGACGCCCCTTCCCCGCGCTGCTCTGAGCCCGGCCCCGCAGGGACGGCGCGACCACGGACGCGGGTACGGCCGCCCAAGACGGGCCGGCTTTCGTCTCCGTGGTCATCGGGCGTCACCTCCCGCTGCGGCCGCCTTCAACGCGGCTTCATAGGCGACGGGCTGGGTCTTCGGATGCTCCTCGCGGTAGGCGGCGGCCCCCTCCTCGGTGGTGAAGGGCAGGAACCTGGCGCTCGCGGCGGCGGCCGGATCCCGGAGCCAGACGGACTTGTCGGCGAACCACCTGGTCCCGGTGACGGTGTCAGGCACGTAGGCCGCCCGTACCGGCTGCTTCGCGGCGGCCACCTGCCGGAGCAGGCAGGTCGGCGTGGCGGCGGCCAGGGTCTCGCTCTCCCCGCTCAGCCACAGCTCCGAGGCGGTCTTGGGATCGTCGACGGCCACGCCGCAGACGGTGTCGTTCCCCGTGATCGGGGCGGGGTTCACGGTCGAGGCCCGGTCGGCGTCGTACGCCGGCCCGTACGCCTTGCGGAGGTAGGCGTCGTTGACGAAGGAGGCGACGTTCACCCCGGCGAAGTCGGCGCTGATCCGCTTGAGGTAGGTCCCGTCATGCTCATGTGCCGCCTGAAGGGACTGCTTCAGCGTGACGTCGAAGGTGGCGATGCCGCCGCGGCCGTTGTACAGGTAGACCACCTCGGGCGGCAGGCCCGTGGCGCGGGCCACCGACTCCGCGGCCTGCAGAGGGTGCTCGTGCAGGTAGCGGGTGGCGTCGATCTGCGCCTTGAGGAAGGCGTCCACGATCTCCGGGTGGTCCTTGGCGTACGCCTGGCGTACCACCACGCCGTGGAAGGTCGGCACCTCCAGAGCCGAGCCGTCGTAGACCAGCCGGCCCTTGTTCTGGAAGGCCAGCAGTCCCGGCCAGGCCACGAACTGGGCGTACGCCTGCACCCCGCCCGACTCGAGCTGGGCCGCACCGACGGCGGGCTGGTGATTGACCGTCTCGACGTCGGTGATCCCCGCTTTCTCCAGCGCCTGGATCAGCGTGCCGTGCCCGGCCGAGCCGAAGCTGGCCGAGATCTTGGCGCCCTTGAGGTCGGCCAGGGTCCGCGCCTTCGACACGGGCGGGACGATGACCATGTTCAGCCCGCCGCGCGCGTTGTAGCCGGTGATGGAGATCAACTCGGTATGGGCCGCCGGGATCGACTGGGTGCGAGAGGCGTTGATCAGCAGCGGATAGTCGCCCATCGAGCCGATGTCGATCTTCCCAGCGACCATCTTGGCGGTGATGGGGGCGCCGGTGTCGTAGTCCTGCCACTCGACGGTGTACTTGCCGCCGAGCCGCTTCTCGAGGTAGCCGAGCGAGCGCAGCAGGGTGCCGGCCGTCACGGTGTTGATGGTCTTGGACTGGTAGCCGACGACGAGCTTCGTCTTCCCCTCGCCGCCCGTGGCGCCGGAGACCGAGCAGGCGGTGGCGGCCAACAGGAGCACCGCCATCAGGGCCTTGCGCACAGCGCTCTCCTTCATCTCAGCAGGTAAGGCATGTTGATGGTGACCGCGTCCACGGGGCATCTGGCCGCGCAGGGGCCGCAGTACCAGCACTCGTCGACGTGCATGTACGCCTTGCCGGTCGCGTCGCTGATCGCCAGGGAGTCGAGCGGGCACGCCTCGACGCACAGCGTGCAGCCGTCGATGCACAGGGATTCGTCGATCGTCACAGGGACCTCGACGCGCTGGGTGATCAGGGCCATGCCTGCTCCTTGTCCTCTTTTCGGCGGTCTTCTTTTCGGCGGTCCTCGGTGCGCCGCAGATGGCCGCGCATCGTCAGCCGGTCGCCTCTGAAACGGATGAACTCAAGGTCCACCGGCCTGCTGTCGGCCAGGTGGGTGAGCCGCTCGACCATCAGCAGCGCGGCTCCGCGCGGCGTGCCGAGCGCGGCGGCGGTGTGTGGGTCGGCGTTGACGGCTTCGAGTGTGAGCTCTGCCATGCCGAGTGGCTGCCCGGCGATCTGTTCGAGGAGCACGAAGATGTCGTTGTTCGCCAGGTCCGCGTCGAACAGCGGCTCGCCGACGTCACGTACGAGATAGGTGAGGTCGAGCGAGAGGGGCAGGCCGTTCAGGTTGCGCAGCCGTTCCAGGTAGACGACCTGCTCGCCGGGTGCGAGCCCGAGCCGGTGACTGACCGGGGCGGGCGGCTCTATGAGAGTCATCGTGCGGACCTGGTTGGTCACCCGCCCGTGCTCGTGCAGGGTCTCGGCCAGACCGAGCAGGCGATGCAGCCCATGCGGGTACTTCTCGGCCACCACGGTGGTGCCCACACCCGGGCTCCGCTCGACCAGACCCTCCTCACGCAGCAGGTCGAGCGCCTCCCGGACGGTGTTGCGCGAGATGCCGAACTCACGGGCGAGCACCGCCTCCAGCGGCAGCTGCCCATGAGGGAAGCTGCCGTGGATGATCTGTCTTCTCAAGAGGTCGGCCACCTGCCGGGCACGATCCGCCCGGCACCGCCGATCATCGAGCACCACCCGCTTCATGCCGCTAAACCTACTCAACGAGTAGGAAAAATGGGATAACGGGGAGATTGCGCCACCCCATCCGGCCCGAATCACCGGCTTGAGCTGCGGAAACACTCGGAAGACGGCAAGATCTGCCACCTACGTCGCAGGTCAACCACCACGACCTCCACGCCTTACAGGTGATCCACCACCGAGCCGTACCGCCGGGACAGCGGCCCATACCCGCCGCCCGAAGTGCCCGCCGGCAGCCACCCGATTGGCTGACCCACCCGCCTCCCGCCCGATGCTGAGCGCCGAATTCGGGCCCGCGCTGTTCCTCCGGTCCGTGCTGGGCCGGAGGGCTGATCAGAGCTCGTCCGGGCGGATCCAGCCGCCGGGCAGCAGCCGGGCGAGCTGTTCGCACAGCAGGTCGCGCAGCGGCCCGTCGGGCTGCTCGCGGATCTCACGCTTGACGGACCCTGGACCAGGTCCTTGGTGCAGCGCACCGGGACATATGACATGGTCAATCGCGCTCGGCCAGCCGGAACCAGACCGATCCGCCGGTCTCGTCGCGGCGGAATCCCCATTCGGTGGCCAGCAGATCCACCAGCCAAAGGCCCCGGCCTCCGTCGTCGTCGAGGGTCGGAGCGCGTACAGCGGGCGCGGTGGTGGCGGAGCCGGCGTCGGCCACCTCCACCTGCACGGTCGCGCCGATACGGGTGATCTGTACCGCCACCTGGCCGCCGAAGGGGTGGGCGGAGTCGGAGTGGGTGAGTACCGGTAGGCCACTGGCGAGGTGCCTGCTGGTGCAGGTCCTTTTCCAGTGGCCCCCGGCCCGAACCCGCCGTGCACCTTTCAATGCAGCGGGCTCTCCAGTGACTACTGCGTGTTTGTCGCGGTGGGATGCCCGGCGTGGATGGTCTCGTGGCAGGCGGCGCAGACGATCAGGGTTTTGCGTCGCATTCTGGTCATGAGTTCCGCCCACGGGGGCCAAGGCCGTTGCGTTCTCGGCTGGTGAGACTGCTGCACCCCTGGGTCGAGTGGCCGAGGGCGTCTCCTTCACCCGCCTCTACCAGAGCATCACCGCCCAGCCGGGCAGCCCGATCTGGTTCCGGAACTGGGCTGAAGAGATCGAGCCGACCCTTGTCGTGTTGCGCTCGTGGGACCCTCTGCTCATCCCCGGCCTTCTCCAGACCGAGGCATATGCCCGCCACATCTTCAGCATGGAACCCCGAGCCACCCCCGATGGGGTGAAGGAGCGAGTCGAGGCCCGGATGCGACGGCAGCGCATCCTCGACCGAGGCAAGCCGCCTCTCGTCTCCGTGCTGTTCGACGCGGGCGTGTTGCACCGCCGGGTCGGCGGACCGGAAGTGATGCGCGAACAGCTTGACCGCCTGCTGGAGGTCGCGGCACATCCATCAGTCTTCATCCAGGTTGTCGACCCGGATTGCCTACCCGGCCTGGCAGGGCCTTTCATGATCGCGGAACTCCCTGATGGGCGACCCGATGTCATCAGCTCGGATGCACCGGCTCAGGCGCAGATCACCGCCGACCTCGACGTTGTGACCTCAATTTGGGAGCGCTATGACGCCATACGGTCATGGGCCTATCCTGAGCGCATATCCCTCAAGATGATCGAAAAAGCGAGACGCGAATGGACCTGAGCGGCGCCGTGTGGCGGAAGTCGTCGCGGTCTTCGGGCAACGGCGGCCAGTGCGTGGAGGTCGCTATGAATCTCCCCGGAGTGGTCGGCGTTCGGGACAGCAAGGACCCGGAAGGCCCAAAGCTGATCTTCACTCCCGGCGAGTGGAGGGCATTCATCGGCGGCCTCAAGTCCGGCGACTTCGGTCTTATACCCTGACATCACGACTCTCCCCGTCGCTGGATGGCGACAGGCGCTGATGGCCGCCCGCCGTCGAAGACAAGGAACGGGGAGATGAGACTCACCGCCCGACAGCTCAACCGGGCCACGCTCGCCCGGCAACTGCTGTTACGGCGCGAATCGCTGACCGTGGCCGACGCCGTCCGCCGGCTCGTCGCCCTGCAGGCGCAGGAGGCCCCGTCACCGTACGTCGCCCTGTGGAACCGGCTCACCGACTTCGAGGCGAAAGAGCTGGACGTCGCGTTCGCCGACCGCGAGGTGGTCAAGGCCACCCTGCTGCGCATCACGTTGCACGCGGTGCACGCCGAGGACTACCCGTACTTCCACACCGCGATGCGGCGCACGGTACGGGCCGCGCGGCTGGGCCACTCCCGCTTCACATCGAGCGGATTGTCCATCGCCGAAGCCGATGCCCTCCTTCCCCATCTCGCGGAGTTCGTGGCCCGTCCGCGCACCAGCGCCGAGATCGAGGACTTCCTCAAGGACAGGTACGGGGAGCCCAAGCGGGGTGCGTGGTGGGCGCTGCGGACGTTCGCGCCTTTGCACCACGCGCCGACCGGTGGACCGTGGTCGTTCGGTGCAAGGTCGTCGTTCCTCGACGCAGGCACCGCATCAGGTCCGGAATCTGAGGACGAGTCCGTACAGCGACTGGTTCTGCGTTACCTAAGGGCGTTCGGCCCCGCCTCGGTGCCGGACATGGCGCAGTTCACCCTGCTCAAGCGGTCGGTGCTGCGGCTGGCTGTGCAGGCTCTGGACGGCCAGACCGAGGAGCTGGAAGGGCCGGATGGAGCGGCACTGTTCGATGTGCCCGGCGCGCCGCTCCCCGCTGAGGACACTGCTGCCCCACCCCGCCTGCTGCCCATGTGGGACAGCGTTCTGCTCGCCTACTCCGATCGCAGCCGCGTCATTCCGCCCGAATACCGCCCGATCGTCATCCGGCGCAACGGCGATGTCCTGCCGACCCTGCTCGTCGACGGCTTCGTCGCCGGTGTGTGGCGCCCGGTCGAGGGCGGCATCGAAGCGACGGCATTCCACCACCTGGACGACGAGGCGTGGAAGGGGCTGGCGACGGAGGCCGAGGCGCTGGCGGCGTTCCTGGCGGACCGCGGGACAACTGTCTATCGCCGCTACGCCCACTGGTGGACCAAGCAGTTGCCGAGCGCCGAAGTCCGTTTACTCCCGAGCTAGGCCGTGACAGCACCACACAAAGATCGTTAGCGTCTGTCTCGGTCCACGATGTGCAACGGTACGTCCCGCTCGATCCGCTCCAGCACAGCGGCCGCGTTGCCGCCCTTGGCCGCGGCGTACTCCGCCTCGGTCAGCGCAACGACCTGCAGGAACGTGACACGGCCGTGCGGGGTGTCCAGCACAGCCAACTGCGGGTCGACGGCGAACGCGAGCGCCGCGAGTTCGGTTGGATTGTCCGCCTCCTGGTCCGGCCGGTCGTTGAACGTTCCCCGGGCCACGTGGATCGTGTGGCCGGGCGCGAACGGCCGCTCCGCGAAGACGTACCTGGCCAGTTGCTGCAACAGAACGGCCGGCCACTTCGGCGGCGTTTCGTCCTGTGGGCCGCGGGCCACCCGGATACTGAACTCGATCCCCCAGCCCGACTCCTCCGGGTCGTCGGTCACCTTCTCGTAGAGTTCGGACATCCCGAAGCTCACCAGGTGCCAGTGCGGTCGCGGCGCGTCCCGAGCGTAGATCCGGATCGCGTCCAACGGATCGGGACCGCCGGCCGAGTACGGCACGTCGGGCGCGAAGGTGCCCACCGGTTCGGTGTCGCCGTAGAGATCGTGCAACGCCGTCTCGATCGCCGCCCAGCCGACCGCCTCCAGGTCCGTGGAGAGGGAGATCTCGGTCCCTTCCGGTAGGTCTTTAACCTGCCCGTGGATCTGGCCGGCGACGTTGGCGCTGACCACGAAGTCGATGGCGTCGATGTTGTCGACCGCGACCCGACCACCGGCGACCGGCGGATGCTTGAAGTCGTAAACCTGTTTGGCATCGGGGACGATCCCGGCACGTTCGGCTTCCTGGGCCAGCCCGGCCATCAGATACCGCTCCTGGCCCTCCGGCGTGTCCAGCTCCGCTCGCAGCGCCTCGACGCCGTCCCAGCACCGGGTCAGCGTGCCGTGCACGATGCTGAGGAACCAGCAGCCGTCGTCGGAGCGGAGGAAGACGTCCCCGAACGGGGACGCGAAGAGCGGGACCTTGTCTCCGATATCGGCCCACTGCCATGCTTCCAGGGCACGCTCGTACTGCTCCGGCGAAAACGCTCGAATCATATTCACGCGGGGATCCAACCACAGGCTTGTTCAGCAGAGGACTCCAGACAGCCAGCGGCCAGTACATGGCATGGAAGACCACTGTCTGCCAGCCGTGCGTGACCAATCCGGTCGGGTCACCGTTGAACTTCACCCCGAGACTGATGCTGATCATCGCATAGGGGAAGACCAGCAGCGCGAGCGCGCCAAGGCCGGCGGGGATGACCGCGGCCATGACCGGCACCCGGCGGCCACGCAGGACCGGCACCCAACGCGGCCACACCTCACCCCACTCGCTGACCAGCCCGACGGCGAGAAGGGCCGCCCCTTCGCTCACCACGCTGAGCAGAAGGATGTACCACCACCCGTTCAGCTGTTCCTGCCCAGCAGGCGTGGGGCCGGGCTCCAGCAGCGGCGCATCCAAGATGAAGGCGGCGATGCGCCACAGGCTGGAGGGCAGCACGGCCAGCGGGATGGCGTAGGCGGCCAGCACGGCCCAGCGGGGGACGCCCGCCGAGGTCCGGCCATGCAGTCTGCTCCATAGGGTGTCAGCGGTCATGAAGGTTCTCCTCAAAGGTGGCAAACAGGCTGGCGCCTTTGAGGATCACACCTGTCTCGAGCCTGCTCATCCCCCACACGAGGGAGGCCGGGCGGCGGGCCGTCGGCTAACGTCGGTCTCCGTGAAAGGTCGCTTCGCCCGAGCTGTGCGGGCTGGGATATACCAGCTGCTGGGGGCCGCGTTGCTGACCCCGGTGGCCGTGGCGCTCGGCCTGGTCATCCTGGCGGAGCAGACTCCGGTGCGGGGCCACCCTTGGCGCGGGGGTGCTGCTGCTGTCCCCTGGGTTGGTCCGGCTGGGCGACGTATCGCGGTGGCGCGCTGCTCCAGGTGAACTGGCCGAGGTGTGCCTCCTCGCGGCGGCCACACTGGCCGCGATGGTCGCGGCCGGGCTCGGCCAGCGGTGGGCGGCGCGCCGGCTGCTGGGTGCCGAGCCGTCCCGCATCATCGAGGAACTCGGCCGCCGCCAGAGCCTGGCCATGGAACTGCACGACTCGGTCGGTCATGCCCTCAGCGTCGTCCTCGTACAGGCGATGGCCGCTCAAGCGGCGCTGCAGAAGGCGCGCGTGCCGGAGGTCGGCGACTCGCTCGGCCATCTGACGAACACCGCCCGAAACGCCCAGCAGGACCTCGACGTACTGCTGCGCGTACTCGACGACGGCGACCCGGCCGAGACGCCCACACTCGGCTCCCTCCGCGAGCTGATCCGCGGCCTCGACGTGCGCGCGAACGTCGGCCGCCTCGACCGGGTTCCGGCCGCCACCTCGCGCGTGGCCTTCGCCATCGCCAGGGAGGCGCTCACCAACGCCCTGCGTCACGGGCAGGGCCCGATCGTGATCGACGTCGCCACCGGCGACGATCTGATCCTCACCGTGGACAACAAAACGACCGACAACACCTCCCCGCAGCCCGGCCGGGAAGGGCGCGGCCTCACCGGCATGCGCATGCGGGCCCGTTTGGCCGGCGGCACGTTCGTACACAAGAGGATGGAGGGCACGTGGCGCATCCAGGCGACGCTGCCGCTGTGATCCGCGTCGTCCTGGCCGACGACGAGACGCTGATCCGTTCGGGTTGGTCGACGATGCTCTCCTTCCACGACGACATCGAGGTCGTCGGCGAGGCAGCCAACGGTCGTGAGGCCGTCGAGGCCGGCGGTGGCGCGGACGTCGTGCTGATGGACATCCGCATGCCCCGCCTCGACGGCCTGACCGCCACCCAGGAGCTCGCCCGCCGCTCCCCGGCGACGCGGGTCATCGTGGTCACGACATTCGAGAACGACCAGCTGGTCTGGGGTGCGCTGCGCGCCGGCGCGGCCGGTTACGTTCTCAAGCGCGCGCCCGCGGAGGAGTTGGTGGATGCAATCCGGCTCGTGCACTCCCGCGAGGCGGTGCTCTTCCCCGACGCGCTGCGCCGCATCGCCTCTCCACATGCCGGTAGGTCGAAGCCGCGCGTGCCGGTCGAGCTGACCCCGCGCGAGCTGGACGTGCTGCGGCACATCGCGTACGGGCAGAACAACGCGGAGATCGCGGCGACCCTGTACGTGTCCGTAGAGACGGTCAAGACGCACGTCCGCCACGTCCTGGAGAAGCTCGGGGCTCGCGACCGCACCCAGGCGGCGGTTCTGGCCTACGAATTCGGCCTCATCTTCGCCGGAACCAAGGGGCGCCTCATGTGAGCGGACCCTTGTCTTTGAGAACGTAACCGCCCCGTATCACCGGCGCGTTAGATGCGAAACGTCCCCCACGCACGGGTGGGGAAGACGGGCTCTCCGCGGTGAATTCACCATGGGCATCGACCGTGACCTGGACGTCGTTGCCTGGGGCCGGGAAATACATCCGCGCCCATCCCTTGATGGACGCGGTGGTCGCACTGGCGGCCGGCGCGACTTCGCTCGACGTGACGGCCGCGACCGCGACGCCGGCCTGTGGCGTGACGGCGGCGGCCAGCACGAGGACCCCAACGGTGTGGCACAGATTTTGATCACGACGTTTCTCCAACGCTCGCAACGTGAACTGACTCCACGACTGTCGTGGATGACCGTGGCTTCACACCTCACTCCGCCGAGGGAGGTGTGAAGGTTCGACGGCATCAGCGAGCTCACGAGGTCGTCGTGAGCTCATCCTGTACGACCGGCGTCCGCGGCCGACCCGGCAGGAGCGGGATCAGGACCATGACGATCACGATCATGCCCACGGCGAACCAGTAGACCCCGTGGACACCGCCGATCGGGTCGCCCGAGGTCTGGAAGATGAGCGTGACCAGCGCGACGCCGAGTGCCGCGCCGAGCTGGTTGAGCATGTACAGCACGGAACTGCCCTGCGCCACCATCTCGGGCGGCAGCGCCCGGTAGAGCGAGCCCATCGCCGGCGCGCTGAAGCAGCCCATGCCCAGCCCGATCCCGAGTGATGCCAGCACCGGCAGTATCTCCGGGGTGCTCGCGCCGATCCGGGTGAGCGCCAGCCCGCTCAGGGCCGCCACGAGGGCGCCGCCGGTGGCCAGCCCGCGTGGGCCGAGCCGGTCCGACAGCCGCCCGGCCACCGGCATGGCGATCGAGCCGCCGAGCCCGACCGGGGCCATCAGCAGCCCGGCGGCCAGCACGCCGTGCCCGTGCGCCTGCTGGTAGTACAGGGGCAGCGCGAACAGGGAGGCGAAGACCGCCATCCCGCCGAGGCCCATGATCGTGACACTCGCCGTGAAGCCCCGGTTGGCGAACAACCTCAGGTCGATCAACGGCGCTGTGGTGCGTAGCGCGTGCACGGCGTACCCGATCAGGACGGCCGCGCCCGCGCCCAGCGGGAGCAGCACCTGCCAGGCGGTGAACGCGCCCTGCTCGGCCGCCTGCGACAGAGCCAGCACCACCACCGCGAAGCCGGGTCCGAGCAGCGCCAGCCCCAGGACGTCCAGCCGCGCCCCGCCACCCTCGCCGGGCCCGTCGGCGGGGATGACCCGCAGCGCGAGCACGAGGGCGACCACGCCGACGAGCACGCCGATCAGGAACATCCACCGCCACTCGAAGGCGTCGAGTATCGCGCCGCCCGCGATCGGCCCGAGCACGGGCCCGAGGGACAGCACCACGCCCATCAGCCCCATCACCCGCCCGGCGCGGCGCGGGCCAGCGGCGCGGGCCAGCAGGATCAGTACGAGCGGATCGAGCAGCCCCGCCCCGAACCCCTGCAGCACCCGGAACGCGATCAGGCTGCCGACGTTCCAGGAGAGCCCGGCGGCGAGCGAGCCGACCAGGAAGATCAACAGGCCGACCACCCACAGCCGCTTGCCACCGAACCGGTCCACGGCCCAGGTGGTGAACGGGATGGTGGCCGTCACAGCCAGCAGGAAGCCGGTGGACGCCCAGCCGATCGTGCTGAGCGAGGTGTCGAAGGCCGCGGCCAGGGTGTCCGTGGCGACGGCCGCCATGGTGCTGTTGAGGATCCCCAGCAGCCCGCCGAGCAGGATCACGGCGATCGTGCCCAGCAGTCGTGGGTCCAGCCGGTCATCGGCCGAAGGATTTGAACTCATGAGTTCAAAGTAGTGATCCCATGCGTTCGCATGCAACCCGCAGGTCCATGAAGTTGAACCGAGAAGTACAATCGACGGCATGAGCACCACGCGCGGGCGGATCGACAAGCGGCAGGCGATCCTTGAGGGCGCGTTCACGGTGTTCGCCCGGCTGGGATACGCGCAGGCGGGCGTACAGGACATCGCGGCCGAAGCGGGCGTGGCCAAGCCGACGGTGTACAACCACATGACCGACAAGGCCACCCTGTTCAGGCACGCCCTGGAGGCCGCCGCGCAGACCGTGCTGAGCGAGCGCCTGGCCGCCCTCGACCCGCTCGCCACGCCCGGCGACGATCTGCCCGCCACGCTCGAGGGCGTCGCGTACGAATTGCTCCGGCTGCACACCGACCAGCGATCATGTTCGCTGAAACGGCTGCTCTACTCGGAGATCACCACGTTCCCCGACGCTCTCGACCTCGTCCTGGACAGCGGCCCGCATCGGCTCAACCAGGCCCTGGCCGACCGGCTGGCCAGGCTCGCGCTCTCCGGACGCCTGCGCGCCACGGACCCCGATCTGGCGGCCGAGCAGTTCATGGCCCTGCTGACCGGCCCCCTGGAGGCCCGCACCCGGATGGGGACGGAGCAGGTCACCGACGCGGAACTGCGGACCATGGCCCGCGCCGCCGTGGAGACGTTCGTCCGGGCCTGGGGCACTCCCTAAGCCGCGACAGGAGAATTCAACAAGCCGCCGCCCACGCTGGCGCATCTGGTGGTGCCCGCAGCGGGCGCGGTGATCTGGTCGCCGGTGCCTGCCCCTGGGGTGGATTTACCAGGTGACAGGCAGTTCGTAGACCCCGTACACCGCCCCATCGTGCTTGAACGGGATCTGCTCCAGGTCGGCCGCCAGGCGCAGCGTGGGGATGCGCTTGTACAGGGTGCTGTAGGCGACCTGCAGCTCCATCCGGGCCAGCGGCTGACCCAGGCACTGATGGACGCCGAAGCCGAAGGCCACATGGCGGCGGGCGTCGCGGCGGATGTCCAGTTCGTCGGGGTTGGGGAAGATCTCGGGGTCGCGGTTGCCGATGTCGTTCGGCATGATCAGGCCCTCGCCCGCCCGGATGGTCTGGCCGGAGATCTCGATGTCCTCCAGGGCGACCCTGCGACGTCCGCTGTGGGTGATGTTGAGGTAACGCAGCAGCTCTTCCACGGCCCCGGCGACCAGGTCCGGGTCGTCGCCGTCGCGCAGCAGCGCGAGCTGGTCGGGGTTCTGCAGCAGGGCGCACGTGCCGAGAGCGATCATGTTCGCGGTGGTCTCGTGCCCGGCGATGAGCAGGAGAACTCCCATCTGCGCGGCTTCCATCTGCGACAGCTCATCGGTCTTGACCCGCTCGGCCAGCCGGGACAGCAGGTCGCCGGCGGGGTTGGCGAGCTTCTCCCCCACCAGAGCGTGCAGGTACTCGGCCAGCCGCGCGCTGGCGGCGGCGCGGACCTCGGGGGCGGTGCCCCGGTTGATCATGACCTTGCTGTTGTCCTGGAAGAAGTCATGGTCGGCGTACGGGACACCGAGCAGCTCGCAGATCACCAGCGACGGCACCGGCAGCGCGAACGCCTCCACCAGATCCACCGGCTTCGGACCGGCCAGCAGGCCGTCGATCAGATCGTCCACGATCTTCTGTACGGCCGGCCGCATCCCCTCCACCCGCCGGACGGTGAACGGCGCCTGCACCATGCGGCGCAGCCGGTGGTGCTCGGGGTCGTCCATCATGATGAAACTGGCGAACGAGCCGGTGAACGGACCCTGCCTCGGGTAGCCGGGGCGCGAGAACTCGGCGCTGACCCTGGGATCGGCCAGCAGTGCCCGCTGCTCGGCGTAGGTGGTCACCATCCACGGCGTGCTGCCGTCCCACAGCCGGACCTTGGCCAGCGGGGCCTCCTTCTGCAGAGCGTGCAGGTTCGGCGGCGGGTCGAACGGGCAGCGCGCCGCCCTCGTGCCGGGGAACTCCGGGACTTCGGGATGACTCAAGATCTCGGTCATGACTTACGTCCTTCCACACAGGGCTGGAGCGAGGCCACGCTGGGCCTCGGTTCCGGTAGCGGGTCCACGTCCGTCTCACGCGTCACGGGCGCCGTCCATATCGCGACGATCGCGCCGATCAGGCCGGTCGCCGCGCCGTGCCGGCCGGCGCGGAACGCCATCGCGCCTCACCTGACTCCTTCCGGACCGGCCCTTCCGCACTGTCAGTAAACTCTCGCCGTCCGATTAAGTCAATTGCTTGATTTAACCTGCTGGCGTCAACATGACCGCCTCCCGGCGCCGCGAACTCGGCGACTCCACCGACCTGGACGACACCGGCCGACCCTGCGTGGTCTCCGGCCAGGTGCTCAGCGTGGACGGCACTCCCCTGCCGGGCGCCGAGCTCGACGTGTGGCAGTGCGACGCTCCGAGGCTCCACCGGCCACCATGATCACGGACATCCCGGGCAGGGGCTGGTGGGTCAGTGCCTATTCCCAAGCTTGTGATCTCGCGCGGCTAAAGGGCCGCGTAGACAAGGACAGGGGCGTCCCCGGGAGAACATCTCGCGATATGGCTACGGCGGGAACGGCCTCTCGGGTACGCGGGTTGCCCGGATGAAACGGGCGCCCCATTCCTGGACGTGCGCGGCGAACTCCGGCGGGCCCAGCACCTCGAACTCGGCGCCCACGTTGCCCAGTGCCTGGGTCGGCCAGTCGAGGGAGGTCGAGGTCATGGTGATCCGGCAGTGGTCCTGATCGAGCGGCTCGATGGTGCCCCACTGGCCGACCGCCTGCCGTACCCGGGCCGCGGGGGCGTGGACGAGCGCCTGAACCGTGTACGGCGCCGGGGCTCCGCTGGCCGCCTGGACGAAGGCCGCGGCGTCCTCGGCCGGGAGTGTGCGTGGACGGAAGCGGGTGCCGGTCGCGGTCGGCTCGGTCAGCCGGTCGAGGCGGAAACTGCGCCAGTCGTGCCGGCCCAGGTCGTAGGCCACCAGGTACCAGCGTCCGCCGAGTGCGACCACGCGGTACGGCTCGACCTCGCGCTCAGTGGGTGCGGAGCCCCTGGCCGCGTAGCCGAAGCGCAGCCGCTCCTCGTCCCGGCAGGCCTGGGCGACCGCGGTGAGCAGCTCCGCCGCGACGATCGGCCCGGAGGCGGCGACGGAGACGGTCATCGCCCGCAGGGCGTCCACCCTGGCCCGCAGCCGGGGCGGCAGGACCCGTACCACCTTGGTGAGTGCGCGCAGCGACGCCTCCTGCATCCCGGCGATTCCGCTCTGCGCCGCGTCGCCGATGCCCACCGCCAGCGCCACCGCCTCCTCATCGTCGAGCAGCAGCGGCGGCAGTACGGCGCCGGGCGCGAGCTGGTAGCCGCCGTCGGTGCCCCGGGCCGCACCGACCGGGTAGCCGAGCTCGCGCAGCCGGTCCACGTCGCGGCGCAGGGTCCGCTCGGAGACCCCGAGCCGGTCGGCCAGTTCCAGACCGGACCAGTGCCGGTGGGTCTGCAGCAGCGAGAGCAGTCGGAGGGTCCGTGAGCTGGTGTTCGCCATACCCCCATCCTCGCTCGACTTCCGGTCAAAAAGTGGCCGGAAGTCTTCCTAGAGTCGATCTCAACGGCAACACCCGAGGCAAGGACAGACGAATGATCACCCGTGAGATCCAGTTGACCACCCAGATCGTCGGCGCCCCCACGCTCGACCATTTCGCCGTCGCCAAGACGGAGGTGGACGGCGAGGTCCTGGTACGCACCGACCAGATCGGGCTCGCCGCGACCTACCTGGAGCTGATGCGGGCCGACTGCACCATCCCGGTCCGGCCTGGCAGCCGGGGCAGCGGGTGGGCGTGGCCGCCATCGGCACCGTGGTCCGCTCCGACAGTTCCGAGCTCGCGGTTGGCGACCTGGTCCAGTCGATGACCGGCTGGAGCGAGTACTCGGCGGGCCCGGCCGCCCAGTACATGAAGCTTGATCCCGTCGCGGACCCCGGCTACTACCTCGGTCAGGGGCCGACGGCCTACTACGCTCGCGTCTGAGGGCATTTCGGTGTTCTTCGACGTCGTGGGCGGCGAGCAGTATCAGGCCGCGCTGCAGGCGGCCAGGCCCGGCGCCCGCTTCGCGCTGTGCGGCTCCCTGTCCAGCCAACTCGGCGACGCGGCCGAACGCTTCCCCGCGCCCGACCAAGCCGCGGCCCAGGCCGGCGGCATCCAGCTGCTGCCGTTCTCCTGCCACCACACCCCCGACCAGATCGCCGCCTGGCGGGAACACTTCAGCACCTGGCTGGGCGAGGGCCGCTTCGTCTACCCGCAGACGGTCATCGAGGGCGGGGTCGAAGACGTGCCGCGGGCGTTCTTGTCCCTGCTCCAGGGCTCCTACCGGGGCAATGTCTCGGTGCGGCTGTCATGACGACTCTCTCGAACAGGGCCCTGAACCGGGCCCTGCTGGGCCGCCAGTTCCTGCTGGCCCGCACCGATCACACCCCGCTGGAAGTGATCGGGCGCCTGGTCGCGCTGCAGGCGCAAGAGCCCAACTGGCCCTACGTCGGGCTGTGGAGCAGGATCTGCGGCTTCACCCACGCCCAGCTCACCACGCTGCTGCAGGACCGCAAGGTGGTCCGCGCCGGTCTGCTGCGCAGTACCCAGCACCTCGCCGCGGCCGACGACTTCCGCCGGCTGCGGCCGCTGCTGCAGCCGGTCCTCGACCGCACCGCCCGCTCGGCGTACTTCGCCCGCAACAACGCGGGCCTGGACACCGCCTCGCTGGTCGCCACCGGGCTTGAGCTGCTGGCGGGCGAGACGACACCGCGAAAGGAACTGGCCCGGCGGCTGGCCGACCGCCACCCAGACCGCGACGGGCGCATCCTCGCCGGGGAGATCGAGCTCAGAACCCCCCTCATCCACAACCCGGCCACCGGCACATGGGGCTCCTGGGGCACCCGATCGGCCGTCTCCGTCACGCCCGCCGAGACCTGGCTCGGCCGGCCCATGACCCCGGCGACCGCCAAGGACCTCATCCGCCGCTATCTGGCAGCATTCGGCCCAGCCGGGATCATGGACGTACAGGCCTGGTCCGGGCTGACCCGCCTCGGCGAGATCATCTCCGGCATGCGCGCCGAACTGCGCCACTACCGCGACCCCACCGGCAGGGAACTGATCGACCTGGCCGACGCGGAACTGCCCGACCCCGACACGCCCGCCCCCGTACGACTGCTGCCCGCCTTCGACAACGCCCTGCTCGGCCACGCCGACCGGTCCCGCATCATCAGCCACGAGGACCGAAAGCGCGTGATGCCTGGTCAGGCACGAGTACGGCCCACCTTCCTGGTGGACGGCCACGTGCACGGAAGCTGGGCCCTCGAAGGCGACACCCTGCGCCTCACGCCGTTCCGCCCGCTGTCCGCGACCGATCAGGCGGCCTTGGAACAGGAGACGAAGCGCCTGCTGCCCTTCGTGGGAGGCAAGAACGTGTCCTACAGCAGCCCGACCGCGACCCGATCGTCTTGAGCATCCACCCCGGCATCGACCGCGGGCGCGGTAAACACATCGCCTTCGCGCTTCCGGGCGGTGGAGCCTTCGCTGACCGGCATCTGGCCCCACTCCTCGACTAGAGAATCAGTCACGCGTGCCAACGGGCGAACGGACGAACATCACGCGCTCGAACGAGCGAACGTCGAACTTCACGCAGGCTGTTGGGCGCGGAGAAGATGTCAGTGACAGCGCCGACTTAATGTCAGCGCCACGCCCTACTCACCGATGCACATCACGATCTCGCCGGGTGTGTCCGGTTAACTGGACAGTCCCCACCAGCGAAAACCACGGTGGTGGATCTTCAGTGAGGATCCACCATCGTGACCTCGGTCAGTCGATGCCTTCGACGATGCGGAAGTCGCGCTCGACGCCGTCGGAGAGGACGACCAACGCCTCCTGGTAGGCCGCACTCTCGTGCGCCGCGACGGCCTGCTCGAAGCTGTCGAACTCGATCAGGACGGTGCGCTCGGCGATTCCGGCGTCATGCGCCACGACCCGACCGCCACGAACGAGGACCCGACCGCCCCCGGCCGCGACGGCCGGACGGGCCAGCTTGTTGTAAGCGGCCAGCTTCTCAGGGTCTGAAATGGTGCGGTAGACGCTGACCCAGTAGCCCTTGGGCATGGAACCTCCAGTGTTGGGATGAGTGCATCTGACTTACGGGTTGGTCTCGGAGGAGCGTCGGCGGGCGAGAGCGAGGCTTGTCAGCGTCGTGATCGCCATGGCGCCGATGCCGACCAGCGCCGCGGTGGTGTAGGCGCTGTCGTCGGGGAAGAGGTGGCCGGGGCCGGTGCCCGCGGCGAGGATCAGGCCGCCGATGGCGCTGCCCAGGGAGTACCCGACGCTGCGGACGACGTAGTTGAAGCTCATGGCGCTCGACGTCTCGCTCTTGGGGGTGACGGCCAGGATGACGCCGGGCATCGCGGCCGAGAAGCCGCCGACGCCGAAGCCGAGCACGCCCATCGCCGCGAACAGTTCGGCCAGGTCCGACCGGGCCGCCGCGAACAGGGCGAACCCGCCGCCGACCACGACGGCGCTGCCGGCCAGGAGCAGGGGGTCGGCGATCCGCGTCCGGACCCGCGGCGTGAGCTTGCCGGCGACGAACCCCAGCACCGAGAACGGGATGAGGACCAGCCCGGCGACGAAGGTCGTCAGCCCGTAGCCGTAGCCGGCGCCGTGCGGCGTCTGCGCGTAACGGGTGATGAGCGTGAGCAGGAGGTACATGCCGATCCCGCCGACGAACATGGCGAGGTTCGCCCCGGCGACCGCCGGGTGCCGCACCGCCCGCACATCGACCAGGGGCGTCGTGCTGCGCAGCTCGATGACGGCCCAGACGCAGAGCAGCACCACCGCGACGACGGCGAGGCCCGCCGCCACGGCGAGGTGCCGGCTCCACAGATTCCGTTCGCCGGCGAGGAACAGCACCAGGAGCAGCGCAGCGGCCAGGACGACCGCGCCTGCCACGTCCACGTGGGCGGAGCGGCCTTCGGGGGCTTCGGGCATGGAGCGCCACGCGGTCAGGAGGGCGGCGGCGGTGACGACCAGGCCGAGGCCGTAGGCGGCCCGTACCCCGCCGAGCTCGGCGAGCAGTGCGGCCAGCGGGTAGCCGACGCCGGCCCCGATGATCGAGACCACCGAGATCAGGGCGATCACGGCCGCGCTGCGCTCCTCGGGGAGGTGGTCCCGGGCCACGCCCATCATCAGCGCCGTCAGCCCGAGCCCGACGCCCTGGGCCGCCCTGCCGGCCAGCAGCCACGCGAACGGCAGCGGCAACACGGTGAGCGCGCTGCCGGCGACGACGACCGCCAGCGTGGCGAGGATCGTGGCCCGCCGGTGCGGGCCGGCTCCGAGCCGCCCCAGGACCGGCGTGGCGACGGCGCCGCTGAGCAGCGCGACGGTCAGCGTCCACTGCGCGCTGCCGAGCGAGACGTGGAACGAGGTCGCCACGCTGGTGATGAGCGGCGTCCCGAGGCTGGCGACCGCCGCCACGACCAGAGCGATGAACATCAGGGCGGGGACCAGCAGCCGCGCCTCGGAACGCGCCACCGGGAACGCCTTCACCGCGACCCCGCCGACCGGCTGCCGGTCACTGCTTCGGCCCTTCGCGGTCCTGGCTTTCGAGCTCTGCCAGATGCTTCAGCGCCGGAAGGGCCGCCACCAGCGCCTCGACCTCGTCGCCGGTGAGCTCGCCGATCAACCGCTCGAACGCGTGGACGCCCGCCTGGCGCCGCGTCCGGACATAGGAGGCGCCGGCCTCGGTCAGGCACACCAGCGTGACCCGCTTGTCGGACGCGTCGCCCCGCCGCTCGACCAGGCCGGACTCCTCCATCACCCGGACCAGGGCGGTCATCGCGGGCTGGGTGACGCCCTCGACCGCGGCCAGATCGGTGATGCGCCGCGGGCCGGTCCGGTCCAGGGTGGCAAGGGTGGCGGCGGACGTCAGGCTCATGTCCCGGGGCAGGCGTCTCGCGGCCCTGGTGGCCAGACCGTAGAGGGCTGCCCCGATGGCGGCGGACGCGCCAGGAGCGGTGTCTTGACGACTCACGCTCGAAGCATAGCATTTTTATATTCATGGTTTATGGAAATGGTCGGCCAGCCGGTTCAGCTTCGCCCGCAGCGGCTCCAGCTTGCCCCGCACCTCGACCGGCAGGCCGAGCACCTCGCCGACGGCCTGGACCGTGACCAGCCCGGCCGCCTCCCGCACGATGGCCACCAGCCGCTGATAGTCCTGCGGCAGCACGTCGGGGTCGATACCGGCGGCGCGGGCCGGGATCAGCAGCACCGACCGGCCGCCCAAGGCGCCGGGCCAGTCTGCGCGCGATCTCACCGGCAGCAATGCCACGAGAAATCTCTTCTCCTTCGACTGCACTGAGGTGTCCGGCGGCGCGCTTGGGCGCTGGGCGACGGATGCCGCCGGTCTGAGCCAAGAAGCTACGGACGCGATGCATCGGAGCCGTCAACACACGCCCCATCCAGTTGAACGACTCGCCGCTACGCCATCGCTGCCAGATGTCGTCCTGCTGAGCTGCCGAGAATCCGTAATCGCGCACGCACGCCTCCACCACTACAAGATCATCTAATAGTGGTGCATCCACCCTTTGAGGGCGTCGTCGATTGGTGAGCAGCGCTTACCAGCCCTGACTCGTAGGCACTGATCACCAGCTGCGCTCGGTCCCGCGCCCCCAGCTTGGTCAGCAGTCGGCCGATGTACGTCTTGACGGTGCCGGTGCTGCGGTGCAGGTATTCGGAGATGTCGGCGTTGGAGAGGCCACGGGCCACGAGCATCAGGATCTCACGCTCACGTTCCGTGAGGTCGTCCAGCGAGGAGCCCGGCGCCTGGTGTCCGTGGGGAAGGCGGGCGAACTCGGCGATCAGGCGCCGGGTCACCGACGGTGCGAGAAGAGCCTCACCGGCGGCCACCGTGCGGATGCCTGCGAGCAGGACATCGGGAGAGGTGTCTTTGAGGAGGAACCCGGCTGCCCCGGCCCGCAGCGCGCCGTAGACGTACTCGTCAAGGTCGAAGGTGGTGAGGATGAGAACGCGTGTCCCGGCTGTCTCGGGCGACCTGGCAATGTTCCGGGTAGCCTCGATGCCATCCATTCCGGGCATCCTGATATCCATCAGCACCACGTCGGGGCAGAGCCGCCGCGCGCTCTCGACGGCTTCGGCACCGTTGCCCGCCTCGCCCACTGCGGTCAGCCCAGGGGCGGTGTCGATGAGCACCCGGAAACTGCCTCGGAGCAGAGACTGGTCATCGGCGACGAGCACCCGAATCGGCTCGGACACAGCCCCCTCCACCCGAATCGGCTCCATCACTCGGCTCCTTCTTTCCGGCTCGTGGCTGTGCTGTGCTCGGGTTCGGGCGGGAGATGAGCCGACACGGCGAACCCGCCGCCGGGCCGCGGGCCGACCGCCAGCGTCCCTCCGTACATCATCACGCGTTCGCGCATTCCCACGAGTCCGTGACCGCCCTTGAGCTCCGTTCCATCGGACGCCACCGCGTTGCCGGCTCCGTCATCGGTCACTTCGACACGCGCATCTCCTCGCGGGTCGACGGTGATCGTCACTGCGCAGCGGGTTCCGTCGCCGGCGTGCTTGACCACGTTCGTCAGCGCCTCCTGCACGATGCGGTAGATGGCCAGCGCCGGCCCCGCGGGGAGTTGGACGGCCAGCTGGGTGCGGAGTTTGGTACGTACTCCCGCCTGCTCGGCACGTTGGATGAGGGGTGGCAGGTCATCCAGTCCGGGAAGGGGGGCCATCTTCGCCGAGCCGGGCTCTCCCGCGCGCTGACCGGCGGTTTCGCCGCGCAGCACCCCCAGGGCACGCCGCATCTCAGCGAGCGCCTCCCTGCCCGTCTGCTCGATCGTCCGAACGGCGTCGCGTGTCTCTTGGGGGCGTTCCTCGGCCACATGGTTGGCGACCGCTGCCTTGACCACGATCACGCTGAGGCTGTGCGAGACGATGTCGTGCAGCTCTCTCGCGATACGTAAGCGCTCCTCGGTCAGCGCCTCCTCCGCCAGGCGCCGCTCCTGTCGGGCCGCTCGGTCTCTCCGTTGGCGCACGACACGACCGGCGGCCCACGCTGCGCCGATGACCAGCGAGACGCCCGCCCCAGTGCCAGCGGCTTCCGACCACGGACCAGATGGTGTCATGACCGCCTCACCAGTGATGACCGCGGCTGCCGAAACCACGAGAGTCAGGGCCAGCGCCGCCGAAGCCCGGCGTTTCGGCTCGACGAGCGCCACCACGTAGGCGGCCAGGGCGGTGGAAATGTAGAGATCGCGGGTGATGTCGAGGAATGTCGCCGCTACCGAAGCGGCCACGATCACGGCCAGGGCAGGCAGGGGCCACAGCCGCCGCACAGCCAGTGGCGCTCCCACACAGACGGCCACCAGCCAGCCCAGCCACCACGGACCCGAGAACCGAGGCAAGCCGTCCGAGGCGTCTTCGCCGGCCAGTGTCACGTGCACGGCCACCACGACGGCCGCCACGCAGGCATCGAGCGCCAGCAGGTGCGCGCGTGTCCGCAGGCGCCCGCGTGTCCGCACGTGCGGGCGTGTTCCCACGGGCGGGCCTGCCCGCAGGCGCCACTGGGCTATGTGCATCGCACGACGATATCGATGCCCGCTCATCCGGCCTGCCCGAAGAGGAACATGGCGATGCCCACCGCGCCTACCAGGAGGAGCCTGCCGGCGATCGTGGCCGTTTGTGGGACCGGTCCGGTGCGCAATGCGGCCACGCCCAGAGGGATGAGCGCGACGCACAGTCCCGCAGCGGCGGCGATCGACCAAGGGGTCGTTCCCTTCAGCACTCCCAGCGGCATCGCCGATGCCAGGCCGAGGGCCAAAGCGCGTAGCGGTCCGAGCACACCCGAGCGGTACGCGCCGATGGCCAGCAGAATCCAGCCGCCCATGATGGCGGCGTTCAGTGCGCTGAAGACGTGGAACGCGCCGTAGGTCTCGCTCACGGTTCGCGTCGCCGATGCCGCGCCCTGAACGGTCACCAGCTGGAAGTCCAGGTGGTCGACACCGGCATGAAACGCTCGGGCGAACAGGCCGAGGACCGTTAAGGTGCCGCCCCATACAGCCAGCTCCCGGAAACCTTCGCCGATCCTGGCAGCGAGAAGCACGACTCCCGGCCAGAGCAGCACCCATCCGGCGGCGACAAGGCTGTAGGAGGCCGTCATGAGGTCCGGATCATGCTCGTACGCGCTGAGTTGCGCGGGGAAGAAGAAGTCGTAGCGCAGGCGAAGCAGGACGCCAGTGAGCAGTAGCAGGGGGCCAACGACGAGGGAGGCGCCGCCCACCCAGCGTCCTGGCAGGGCAGGACTCGAAACGGCGATTGACGGAGTCGTGAAGGTCATGGGCCAACGATGCTGCAGCCGCGTGCGCCGGGTCGTCGGAGCACGGGCCAGACTTTCAGATCAGACCGTGGTCGTACTGGCCTGCCTTGTGTCGGCTTTCAGTCCAGTCTTGAGACCAGACACCATGCCGCGCGTGCCTCAGGGCGGCGCCCTTGCCCCGAGTTGCGCGGTCAGTCTCGGCCGCGGTACTTCAGCGCGCCGTCCTCCTCCCCGGCCGGGTCGTCACCAGCGCTTGGCGAGCGGGCGCAACCTGGGAACCCGCCGCCGCCGGCGCTGGACCAGTGACCTGTAGGAGCACCGTCTCGGTTCCGCTCCACGGAAGGCTAGCCTGGGGCGGGCGGGCGATCGGTGGGTACGACGCGCCCACGGCGAGTGAGGGAGACGATGTCGGCGACGCGACTGCTGGTCCTCGGCGTGGTGCGGCTGCACGGTCAGGCACACGGCTACCTGGTCGGATCCGAGCTGGATTCGTGGGAGGTCGCACAATGGGCAGGGCTCAGGTCGGGGTCGATCTACCACGCTCTCCGTCAGCTGGCCAAGGACGGCCTGCTGGACGCCACCGAGGTGCACGAGTGGCCGGGCCGCATCGACTACGCCATCAATGACAAGGGTGAGGCGGAGTTCTTCGGGCTGCTGAGAAGTGCCCTGAGCGTGCCGGATCGGCGTCCGGAACTGCTCGGCGCTGCCCTCGCGCTGCTGCCCGCGCTGCCTGAGAAGGAGGCGCTCGCGCTGCTCAAGGAGCGGTTGCGAGCGCTGGAGGCCGAGCAGGCGCGCATCGTGGCCGCGACGTACGAGCAAGAGCGGCCAAGGCACCTGAGGGAGCTGTTCGGCCTGCGCGCGGCGCAGGCGGCGAATGACGCGGCGTGGACCCGCGGCCTGATCAGCAGGCTGGAACGGGGCGACGTACCGGCCTGAGCGGCCGGAGTTCGAGTTGACGGTGGGGAGGCCGATGAGCCATAGTTCGATACCCAAATTTGGTTAACCAAATTTGGGTACCGGACCCGAAGGAGTCGCATGCGCATCGCGGCAGCATTACTACTGGCGTTGATCTCGACCACGACCACGATCCCCGCGTCGGCGAACGCCGCCACCACCTGCGGGACGGTCAGCGCCAAGGTGGCGATGACCGCCGGTGGGACCGCCGACCAGCGTGTGGCCGGCACCCTGTGCCTGCCGCGCGGCCGTGCCGCCGGCGTTCAGCTGCTCATCCCCGGCGGCTTCTACGGCCAGGCCTACTGGCAGATGCGCGGGGACCGGCGGCGGCCCTCGTTCGTCGAGACGATGACCGCCGCCGGGTACGCCACCCTGGCCATCGACCGCCTCGGCACCGGCGCGAGCTCGTACCCGCCCAGCGCCCGCTTCCAGCAGGACACCCACCGGATCGTCATCCGCCAGCTCATCCGGCAGTTGCGCGAGGGTCGCCTCGGCGGCCCGCGCTTCACCAAGGTCGTCCTGGTCGGCCACTCGCTCGGCTCGACCCTTGCCCGTACCCTGGCCGCCGCGCATCCAGCGGAGGTGGACGGTGTCATCCTGACCGGCGAGTCGAGCGTGCCCAACGAGGCCGCGTTCGAGCAGATGGGCGCGGGGATCTATCGGGCCGCCGACGATCCCCGCTTCGCCGGCCGCGGGCTCGACGACGGATACCTCACCACTCGGCCTGGCCTTCGGGCCGACTGGTTCTACCACCGGCCCAACGCCGACCCCGAGGTCATCGCCGCTGACGAGGCCGCCAAGACCACCGACGTCTTCCCGCCCGGCGACTCCTACACCCCGCCCTCGATCAACAGGAGCATCCAGGCGCCCGTACTGATCGTCAACGGCGAGCACGACAAACTGCTGGCCGGAGCCCGCTCCTCCTCCGCCGCGCTCCGCAGTCAGGAGGCCCCTTTCTACGGCCCGCGCGCGAGGCTGGAGGCCATCGTGGTCCCCGGCACCGGGCACGTACTGAACGCACACCGCACGGGGTTTCACTGGTTCGCGCAGGCACGCGAGTGGGTCGATCGCCGCGTGGGCGGGGCGGCCCGATGAGCCACGAACGAGGTGGTAACGAGCCGACCGACAGCCCGACCAGGTGGGTGGCCAGGCACGTCAACAGCTACGTCGAGTCCGGCGGCGCCCGGGGCCACCTGTTCCACGGCGCGCCCACTCTGCTGATCACCACCACCGGCCGCCGTTCGGGACTACCGCGCCGCACCGCGCTCATCTACGGCCGCGACGGTGATCGCTACCTCGTGGTCGCCTCCAACGCAGGCGCGGCCGACCATCCGCTCTGGTTCCACAACCTGCTGGCCCAGCCGCAGGTACGGGTGCAGGTGGGCGCCGATGTGTTCGACGCGGTGGCCCGCCCGGCGACCGCGGACGAGCGGCCCCGCCTGTGGGAGACGATGACCGCGATATGGCCGCACTACACGGGCTACCAGCGAAAGGCGTCGAGGGAGATCCCGGTGGTCGTCATCGAGCAGGCGGCCATGCCAGGCAGGCACGGTCTTTAGACCGACGCACGGCAGCCGCCCCTACAGGTCTCGCGCGGAGAGCTTCAGCGTGCAGGTGTGCTCAAAGCGGGCGCCCATCCGGGCCCACAGCTCGGCCGCGCGAGACAGCGCGTCGAGGTCGCCGTACTGCCGGCCGGTGGCCCGCGCCACGGTGGCCGCGGCCCAGTCGTTGTCCTTGGTGTCCGCGGCGGCCGCGGCCAGGTCGGCTTCCGCACGCGGAAGCTCGGCGGCCACCGCGAGCTCGACAGCCGCGGCGCGCGCGAACGGCAGGTAGCGGGCCCGCGTTCGGTACTGCCAGGCGTGCTCGGCAAGTTCCGCCGCACGGTCCAGATCACCGAGATGCAGGGCGATCCTGGCGTCGACGAAGGTGGTCAGCGGGGCCAGCCGAGACTGGAAGGAGCCGTTCTGGTGGGGAGCGGCGCTCTGCGCGGCGCGGTTCCGCCACCGTTCCACATTGTCCCGGTCTTCACGCAGGCCGTGGGCGAGGATGACGAATGGCATGGTGACCTGCATCCAGAACATCCGCGGCCGGCCGGCGCGCTGCCAGCCCTCCCACATGGCGTCGGCGAGCCGGATGGCCTCGTCGAGGTCGCCGCTGAGGACGACCATCGGAATGGTCTTGCTGGCGGTCAAATACGCGCTGTCGCCGGACAGGTCGTCGGTGCCGATCAGCTGAGCGATGGCACGGGCGGCGGGCAGGTCGCCGGCCGCCACGGCGTCCAGGCAGGCGAGCGCCTGGGCGTCGTCGATCTCGGCGACGTACGCGGGGCGGTGCGGATCCAGGCCGGCCAGCAACTCCAGGCGCTCGCTGGTGATCTGGTGTGCCTCGCGGCCGCGGCCGTCGTTGGTCGCGACGGTACGCGCCGCGTCCAGGGCGGCGCTGATCATAATCGGATCGCCGGTGACCCGTGCCGCCTTGACGGCGGCCGCGGCCAGGTCGGGATCAGGCTGAAGCACTTCGGGGCCGGCCGTCCAGGCGGTCGCGCAGGCCAGCCGGGCGGCGACGACCGGATCGTGGTGATCGCCGGCCGCGGTCGCCTCCTCCAGGAGTTCGCGGCGCCGCTCGTACGGGATCTGACCGCGGAAGGTGACCGGGAACCGGCCGGCCGTCTCGACGGCGCGGGCGAGCGTGACGGCGCGTGCGTTGCCGTCGCCTGCCGCGCGGGCCCGGTCGGCGGCGGCCAGCCACAGGTCGTATGCCCGGCTCGAGTCGTTGATCACCTGCGCGCAGTCGGCCGCGTGGCCGAGATCGTGGATCGCCTCCGGCGGCGTCGGCGCGCAGCCGGCCGCGCGCTCGTACAGGTCGGTGGACGCGCGCGGGAATCCACGCGCGAAGGTGAGCCGGGCCAGCAGCCGGATGAGCTCATGGGTGTCCGAAGCCGTCGCGAGTGCGGCGCGCAGGTCACCCGCCACCCTGTCGAAGGTGGGCTGCCAGTTCTCGCCGAGCCGCGCCGCGAGGCCGGTCGCGGTGTCTACGGCCCAGCTCAGGTGCCGCCGCCGCACCATCTCGCGCTCCGGGTCGCCGTCGAGCTGCTTGGCGGCGAACGCGTGGATGGTCTCCAGCAGGTGCCAGTTGCCCTGCCGGTGCCGGATCAGGCTCTTGTCGACGAGCCGCCCGAGCATGTCGGCGGCGTCTGGGGCGGACAAGCCGGTGACGGCGATGGCGGCCGGCAGGTCGAAGTCGCCGACGAACACGCTCAGCCGCCGGAACACGGCCCGCTCGTCCTCGGCGAGCAGGTCGTAACTCCAGCCGATCACCGCTCGAAGCGACCGATGCCGTACCACCGCCCCGCGACCTCCCGCCAGCAACCGCAGGTGGTCACCCAGTCCGCTCAGCATCCCGGTGGCGCCCAGCGAGGCGCTGCGCGCCGCGGCCAGTTCGATCGCCAGCGGCAGGCCGTCCAGCCGGGCGCAGAGATCCGTCACCGTCGCCGGAGCGAGGTGGTGACCGGGGTGTGCCAGCTCGGCGCGGTCCCGGAACAGCGCTTCGGCGTCCGAACCGAGTGGGAGCGGCGCGACGGGGTGTACCCGCTCGCCGGGGAGCCCGAGCCGCTCCCGGCTGGTCGCCAGGATCGTGGTGGGACAGGTGGCCAGGATCTGCTCGGCGAACTCGGCCACCGCGTCCGGCACATGCTCGCAGTTGTCCAGCACCAGCAGCGACGGGCCGCGCCGCAGCCGGGCCACGACGGCCTGCTCCACCGGCTGCTCGGCATGCTCGGACACGCCCAGCACGGCGGCGATCGCCTGCCCGACCAGGCCGTCTCGTACGGGCACGAGGTCGACGAACGCCGCGCCGTACCGATATCGCGACGCCGCCTCCTCCGCGACCACCCCGGCGAGCCGTGTCTTGCCCACCCCGCCCGGCCCGGCCAGCGTCACCAGCCGGCCGCCCGCCACGGCCGCCAGCACGGCGCCGATCTCGTCCCGCCGCCCGACGAAACTGGTCCGCGGGCGCGGCAGGCCGGCGATGGTCCCGGGCGGCGTGATCGTCTCATCGGTGGTCGCGGCGCGCGCGGCGAGCGCCTGGCGGTCGGTCACGCCGTACTTGCGCAGCAGCGAGGAGACGTGGCCCTCGACCGTACGGACGGAGATGTGCATGCGGCGGGCTATCTGGGCGTTGGACAGTCCGGCGCCGAGCGCTGTCAGCACCTCGGTCTCCCGCGCCGAGATCTCGGGCCCGCTCACGTGGCCTCCAGGTGGTGAGCACGTGGCCGGTACGGATGTCCGCCGACCGCCGCGGGCGCAAGCTGGGGCCACACCGACCCGATCGGCCGCTCACCAGGCAGCATCCAGCCTCCCCTCGCCGGCTACCGGACCCAGATCCCCGAACAGGCCGGCGAGGGCAGCGTAGCCGCTCGCGCAGCCGGCCGGGAGTGACCGTCCATGGCTGAACAGGTACAACCAGACAGGAGAAGTAGATGAGCAGAGTGATCGTCGGCGCGACCGTCTCCGCGGACGGTTTCATCGCCGATCGGAACGACGGCGTAGGGCCGCTGTTCGATTGGTACTTCAACGGCCCGCAGGAGTTGACCGTCGCACCCCACCAGTACCGGCCGAAGGGCGGACACCGGCCGGCTCCCGCCAGCGCCGATCTGCTCCGCGAGACCTGGCCGGCCGTCGGCGCCGCCATCATCGGACGCCGTCTGTTCGACCTCACCGACGGCTGGGGCGGCCGGCCCGCCGTGGGTGATCATGTCTTCGTCCTCACCCACCGTTCCCCCGGCGACTGGCCGAGCCGCTACCCCGAGGCCCCGTTCCATTTCGTCACCGGCGGTCTGGAAGAGGCCGTGGCTCGCGCCGGACAGGCAGCCGGCGGCCGCACCATCTCCCTCGCCGCAGGCGATCTCGCCGGCCAGGCGATCTCCGCCGGGCTGGTGGATCAGGTCGACATGTACGTCGCTCCGGTCCTGTTGGGGGAGGGGATCCGATTCTTCGGACAACACAAGGTCCCCGCCACCATGATGGAGAACCCGCGCATCGTGGCAAGCGACAGAGTCACCCATATCAGTTACGACCTACGCTGAGCCGGCAATCCGCTCCTGCCCGGTGGACACAGGCCGTCAGTGAAGCTGGCCGGCCTCGTGCAGGTGATCGAAGATGATCTGGTCCACAGGGGATACACGATCACGGGCGGCGTAGGTCAGCCAGACGACTTCTTCGATCTCGCTGCTGGGAGTGGGCGTTCCGTGGTGATCGGCGGTATAGCAGGTCATCTGTACGGTATCGCCGTCGGCGTGGCCGTGTGCTTGAGCCTGGTACGTGCCCACGTGGGCGGCTGTGGCGGGAATGATGGCGACGGACAGTTCCTCATCGATCTCGCGAATGAGGGTGTCGAGATCGGTTTCGCCGGGTTCGCGCTTGCCGCCAGGGAGGTAGTAGACGTTCTTGCCGCGTGAGCGAGTGCTGAGGATTTTGCCCTCTTGCAGGTGGATCCAGGCGATCTTGTCGATGATGGTGGCCATCGTGCGTCCCCCTCGCTGATTGAGAACGACCGGTTCATCCGGTCGTTCGCCGAGTCTGCCACGGCTGGAGGCGGCTCCGGCGTACCAGAGCGAGCCCCATAACCGACGCCCGATAAACCCCGAAAGGCGCATTCAACCTCTACACAAAATGCGTCTTTCACCCTTATCAGGAGACATATACCGTTACCTAGGAATCCAAGAGCAGCTGAGCTGTTCGCCGGTGAGGCCAGGAGAAGGAAACGTCATGTCCGGTCCGCGCCCGCTGGCCGAGGGCGATCCCCAGCGGATCGGGGATTATCGGCTGACCGGTGTCCTGGGCGCCGGCGGCCAGGGGGTGGTTTATCTCGGTCAAGCCCCCTCTGGGCGGTCGGTGGCCGTCAAGACGCTGCATGCCCGTATGACCTCCGACGCACCAGCTCAGAAACGTTTTCTCCGCGAGACCGAGATAACCCGGCACGTAGCGGCGTTCTGTACGGCGCGCGTCATCGACGCGGGAATTGCCGGCGGCCGCCCCTATTTGGTCAGTGAGTACGTTCAGGGGCCGTCCCTAGAGGAACTCGTCGCCCAGGACGGACCGCGCACCGGCGGCGGGCTGGACCGGTTGGCGATCACCACCTTGATCGCGCTGGACGCGATCCACCGGGCCGGCATCGTTCACCGGGACTTCAAGCCGAGCAATGTGATCATGGGACAGGAAGGGCCTGTGGTCATCGATTTCGGCATCGCCCGCATGCTCGAAGGCTCCTCCACGCAATCCGGCCTGACAGGAACCCCGGCTTACCTGTCGCCCGAACAGCTCAATGGAGACCCGGCTGGCGTGGCGTCGGACCTGTTCGCCTGGGCCGCCACCATCGTGTACGCCGCCACCGGCCACCGGGCCTTCCCCGGCGCGGCCGCGGCCGTGGTGCTCAACGCGATCATGACCCGCGAACCCGACCTGACAGGCGTCCCCGACCACCTCCGCCCCCTGCTGGCCGCCACCCTGGCCAAAGATCCCGCCTCACGGCCCGGCATCACTGACCTGTTCACCGCTCTCACCCATGAGACTCCCCTTGAGGACCCGCGCGGCCGGCGTCTCGAGCCGCCGCATGACCATGCTCCGGCAGCGGAGCCCTCGCGTCCCCTGAAACGCATGGCCGTACCAGAGAAGGTCACGCCCGTGACCGATGATCCCGGCCGCTCCGTGGCAGCGCCCACGCCTGCTTCTCCGCAGACGCCGCTTCCCGCTCGCGCGCCCTTACGCCGCCTGGTGACGGTGCTCGCGACGGTCGCTGCCGTCATCATGATCCCCGCCGCCTGGTGGCTGCGGCCCGTCGTGACGGACGCCTTCTCTGGCACCGCCCGCCCAACAGCCGCAACGACCTCACCGAGCCCTGCCCCCTTCGGCACCTTGATCCGCGAGCCACTCGAAGGCCGCCAGACGTGGGTCCTGTCGGTGGCGGTGGCGCAGTTGGACGGCCGCCCGGTCATCGTCTCCGGCGGCTACGACGGCACAGTTCAGGTATCGGACCTGGCCACCGGCACCCCGGTCGGCGAACCCTTCAAAGGCCATCGAGGATCGGTCTGGTCGGTGGCGACAGGAGAGTTGAACGGTCGCCCGGTAGTGGTCTCCGGCAGTCGCGACGGCACGGTGCGGGTCTGGGACATGCGATCCGGCGAACCGATCGGCCATCCCTTCAAGGGTCACCAGGCTTCGGTTGAGTCGGTGGCGGTCGGCCGGCTGAGCGGTCGCCCGGTGGTGGTCTCCGGCAGCATCGACGGCACGGTGCGGATCTGGGACATGCAATCCGGCGAACCGATCGGCGAACCCGTCAGAGACCACCAGACGTGGGTCCTGTCGGTGGCGGTGGCGCAGCTGGACGGCCGCCCGGTCATCGTCTCCGGCGGCTACCACGGCACGGTACTGATATCGGACCTGGCCACCGGCGCTCCCCTGGCCGAACGGCCCAACGCTCACCATGGACCCGTCGAGTCGGTGACGGTGGGGCAACTCAACGGCCGCCCGGTGGCGATCTCCGGCGGCGGCAAAGGCGATCACACGGTACGGGTCTGGGACGTGGCCACTGGAGAGCCGATCGGCAAACCCTTCAAAGGCCATCAGAGCTGGGCCCTGGGGCTGGCAACGGGGCAATTGAGCGACGGCCGCCCGGTGGTGATCTCCGGCGGCTACAACGATCAGACCGTACGGGTCTGGGACCTGGCCACCGGCGAACCGATCGGCAAACCCTTCAAGGGCCATCGGGGCTTGATCGAGTCGGTGGCAATCGGGCAATTGGACGGCCGCCCGGTAGCGGTCTCCGCCGGCAACGACGGCAAGGTGCGGGTGTGGAGCCTGGGCCCGCCGTACCCGTCGCCCGGCCCGTGACCGAAGGTAGGGTGATGATCTTCAACAAGATCGGAGCGTGCATGGACGCCCAGGCGAGCAAGCACACGATCGAAGTGCGGTCCGATGTCGTGATCAAGCAATACCGACGGTTGGACTATGGCCAGCCTGAGCGGGAATGGCGAGCATTGGAACTGCTCAACGAGTACTCCCCCGGACTTGCGCCGACGCCGGTGAACGCCGATCTGGAGGCCGACCCGCCAACCGTGGTGATGTCTCGACTTGGCGGCGCCATTGTGAAGGGACCGATCGAGGGGCAACTGGCGGACGCGCTGGCCGAGGCCGTCACGGGAGTCCAGCAGGCGATCCCCCAGCATGTGTTGGAGCGGGTTCCCGCTCGGGCCGGGCATCCAGTCGAACTGCTCGATCAAGTTCGGTCATGGTGGGCGGCGGCCGTGCCTGCCGATGCGGAACCCGCGGTCAGGGACGCGTTTCGCGAGGCTGGGAGCTGGGTGGAGCAGCCCATGTTGGAGGGGGTGTTGGCGCAGCCGGGCACTCCGGTGTTCGGCACCGGTGACGGGAACCTGGCCAACTATCTGTGGGACGGCACCAAAGTCGGCGTTGTGGACTTCGAGTTCTCCGGCCGCAGCGATCGCGCCTTCGAACTCGCCGAGGTCGTCGAGCACATTTCGGTGTGGCGCAACGACGCCGCCGGCATGACTGCGGTGCTGGAGAGGTTCGGGTTGACGGCTGACGAAGCCGCCAGGCTCACGGAGTGCCGCCGCGTTCTCGCACTGTATTGGCTGGTGCGGAGCCGGGGAGAAACCAAGACGGCCCAGGCGGAACGGGTGCTGGCGTTGCTGTAAAGGGCCAATTCCGCGTTCAGGTCGGCCCGCAACAACTTTCTTTGCACGGGTCCAGCCGGATCGACCGCCCGGTCACATTACGGCTGGTGACTGCCCGGCGGGCAGAGCGGACTGCACAACACGTCGACCCAGACGCCGGCGACCGGCGCGGTGATCTGTTCTACGGCGTCGGCCGGGATCGTGTCGTCCGTGGCATCGGCCCAGATCATGCGCATGGCGCAGGCCAGCGTGACGATCCGGGTGCCGCATTGCGCGCAGACACGCACGTCACCGGACATCTTCAGGGACAGCGGGCCACTCACGAAGATCCCCGCTCTCCGCAGACGAACCAGACGATCTTGCCCTCCGAGGCGGGATCGACACCCCATCGGTCCGCGTAGGCCGCGACGATCGCCAGCCCGCGGCCGTGCTCCTCATCGGGACCCGCCGGGAGCGGAGTCGGCCACCCAGGGCTGCGGTCGGCCACCTCGCCCCGAACGCTCCTCCCGCACCGGCGCAGCGAGAGCGTCATCGACGATTTCGCGTGTACGACCACGTTGGTCGCCACCTCCGAAACGACCATGGCCACGTCTTCGGCCAGAGCGGACAGGCTCCATCCGGCGAGTGCTTCACGTACGAGTTGCCGCGCCTTGCCTACCGCCACGGGGTCGGCGGGCAGGTGCCAGCGCACCTCGCATGAGTTCTCGTCGCCCCACACGGAGGCCGGGGGCACGAGGCTAGGATTTTTCATAGGTCAGGGGGCTCCGTATTCCTGATCCAGTCCTCGGGCGGGTGGTTGCGTCACCACGCCCGAGGACGCCGGGGTTGTCGCCGCTCACCGAATACGCGTCGAGCAGGTACGTGCGCATCGATCGGCGGCATGTGCAGTACGCGAAGACCTGATGCTCGCCATAGCCGCCCACGCGCCGGGCAAGCCGGTCTAGAAACGCCCCGACGTGACCATCGTGGCAACTTTCCGTCTCATCGCGCCCACTCTCTGTGACTGGAGCAGCTAGCCTCATGATGCCTTTGAATGCGCTCAACTAGCAATACCTAAATTCAGCAATGCCCATAGATGCGCTATGTACTGATTGCCGCGATATGCAAAGGAGACCCTGCACGTGGCATATAGCCCCACGGTCAGGCGAAGGCGCCTGTCCAACGCTCTACGCCAGTTCCGCGAGACCGCAGGGCTCGATTCCAAAGAGGCCGCCCGACGACTCGGATGGCAGCCCAGCAAGGTGACCAGGATCGAACGGGATGAGTGGCGGCGACCGACTGTTAACGACGTCATGGACCTGCTCGACGTCTATGGCGTGACGGATGAGGCCAGACGGAAGGCCATCATCGCCCTGGCACGAGAGAGCCGTCGACGCGGATGGTGGGAGGAGGAGTTCAAGGACATCCTGGGCGGAGCACTCGTTGGCTTGGAATGGGAGGCGTCAGAAATCCAGACCTTCGAGGCGATACTGATCCCCGGCCTGCTCCAAACCGCCGACTACGCCAAGGCAGTTTTCAAAGGCGGACGAGTGATGGAGAGGGACGACATCGAACGCCTCACCGAGGCGCGCCTGGCCCGTCAACGGATGTTGTATCGCGAAGACCCGCCGACTCTCTGGGCCATCATCGACGAGGCCGCACTACGCAAGCAGGTCGGTGGCATCGACGTGATGCGCGACCAACTCCACCACCTGAGCCGGATGGCCGAACACCGGAACATCGGCATCCAGGTGCTCCAAGACGCAGCTGGCGCGCACACCTCGATGACCGGCGGGTTCACCATCCTCGACTACCAAGCATCTGAGGATCCGAGCATCATCTATGTCGAGGTCGGCGCGGCCGGTGACCTCTTTCTGGAGAAGCCGGAGGACGTAGCCCACTATCGGAAAAGCTACGGCTACCTGCGCGCATCCGCACTGAGCGCGGACGCGTCGGCGACGTACATTGAAGATCTGGCAAAACACCTTAAGTAAGGGGCGGAAGTAATGAATCCCACCCACTCCGGTCTTATATGGCGCAAATCCTCCCGCAGCTCGGCAGAGGGGCAGAACTGTGTCGAGGTCGCGACGCTTTCCAACGGAGGCCGGGCCGTACGCGACTCCAAGAACCCCGGCGGCCCCATCTTGACGTTCACCCCGGACGAGTGGGACGCCTTCATCGGAGGCGCCAAGGACGGCGAGTTCGGCTGACGGCCGAGATGATCACTCCTGGTCTCAGAGTGAGTGAGACGCGTCTGCTCTGTGGAGTAGGAGACAAGCGGTCATGGCCGCGCCGCACGGTACCCGTACCCACCGATGATTTTTCCTGCCGCCGCTGGTCTCAACAGCCATGACCACCTTCGTTCTCATCCATGGTGGCGGCGGGAGCGCCTTCGACTGGCACCTGCTCGAAGCCGAGCTGCACGGTCGCGGGCACGAGACGGTCGCCGTGGACCTTCCCGTGTCCGATCCGCGGGCAGGGCTCGGGGACTACGCGGACGCCGTGGTCCGGGCGGTCGGCGAGCACCGGCGCCCGGTCGTGGTGGCCCACTCCTGGGGTGGCTTCGTGGGCCCGCTCGTCTGCACGCGCACCGAGGTAGCGGCGCTTGTGCTGGTGACCGCCATGATCCCGAGTCCGGGCGAGACGCCGGACGACTGGTGGGCGCGCAGCGGCCGGCCCTCATCCGACATCGACGACCGCTACGAGCTGTACCTGCATGACGTCCCGCACGAGCTGGCCCAGCGGGTGCTGGCCCACGACGGCGCGCTCGCCGAGAAGATGAGCATGGAGCGGGCCGTTCGCGAGCCCTGGCCGCTGGCCGCCTGGCCCGACGTTCCGACGAAGTACCTGCTCTGCCGCGACGACCGCCTCTTCCCTCCCGACTTCGTACGCCGCCACGTGAAGGAGCGGCTCGGCATCATCCCGGACGAGATGCCCGGCAGCCACATGGCGATGCTGTCCCGGCCGGGCGAGCTGGCCGATTACCTGGTCCAGGTTCAGCCGTGATGGGACCAGGACCGTCCGATACCGGACCGCTCAAAGATCCCGCCATACGCGAAGGCCGAGGACGAAGAGAGCGCCTCCATTCTCCGTTAACGATCTTGAGAGATGCCTGGACTCAGCGGCTGGGCGGGCGTCGCGAAACTTCAGAGGAGTCTGGCCGGTGATGGCCGCGTCACCCCTACTCGCCAGAGGCACGGCGGTTACTCCGCGTAGGGCTGGTCCTTTCCCTGGGCGCTGTAGGCGAGACTCCAGATGTAGCCGTCCGGGTCGGCGAAGGAGCCGCCGTACCCGCCCCACGGCAGGGCGCCGGCGGGCTTGAGGATTGTGGCGCCGGCCTTCTCGGCCTCCGCGATGATCTCGTCCACTCGCGCCTCGCTACGGACGACATAGGTGAGGACCAGCCCGCTGAAGCCGTTGCCTTCCGAACTCGTGCCCACCTGGCCGGCCAGGCCTTCGCGGCCGTAGAAGCCGACGGGCGAGGCGCCGTCCGATTCGAAGAACACCGAGATGCCGTAGTCGTCCTTGATCTTCCAGCCAAGCCCCTCGGTATAGAACTGCTTGGCCCGGTCCATGTCCCGGACGCCGAGGAGGATCGAGCTAACGTGCGCTTTCATACCTTGTCTCCTTATGTGCTTCGGGTGTACGTGTTCCCCGAACATCCGAGGCGGGCCCGGATGTCACATCGGCGCGGGTTCGCCGGTCAATTGGTATGACAGGCCCGGACGGAGGAACGTGACGGATGACTGAGCATGAATGGGTGAGCGAGCGGTTCGCCGAGCACCAGGACCGCTTGCGAGCGGTGGCCTACCGGATGCTCGGCTCACCCAGCGAGGCCGAGGACGCGGTACAGGAGGCGTGGCTGCGGGTCAGCCGCGCCGACACCGGGCAGGTGGAGAATCCGGCCGGGTGGCTGACCACGGTCGTCGCCCGGGTCTGCCTGAACATGCTCGACGCGCGCCGCAGCCGGCGTGAGGACCCGGCCGGGGCGCTGCCGCCCGAGCCGGACGCGAGCATCCACCCCACCCGCCAGGCCGGCCCCGAGGACGAGGCGCTGCTGGCCGATTCGGTCGGGGTCGCGCTGATCGTGGTGCTGGACACGCTGACTCCCGCCGAGCGGCTCGCGTTCGTCTTGCACGACGTCTTCGCCGTGTCGTTCGGCGAGATCGGCGCCATCATCGACCGCTCCCCGGTGGCGGCCCGGCAGCTCGCCAGCCGGGCCCGGCGCCGGGTACAAGGAGCGGCCGGGGCCTCCGACGCCGCGCGATCGGCGAAGCGGGAGATCGTCGAGGCCTTCCTCGCCGCCTCCCGGAGCGGGGATTTCGCCGCCCTGCTCGAACTGCTCGACCCGGACGCCGTGGTCGGCGAGGTTCGCGGCGACCACGCGGTGGCGGCCTTCTTCTCCGGACGGGCTCAGGCGGCCCGGCTCGCTCTGGTCGACGGTGTACCGGCGGCCGTCTGGTCGCACCTCGGTCGGCCGAAGGCCGTCTTCACGTTCACCATCGACGACGAGAAGATCACCCGCATCGATATCGACACCGACTCCGACCGGCTCCGCGACCTCGACATCGTCATTCTTACCGCCGGCGACAAGGAGCGGCGTTGACCCGTACGGATCTCAGGATCTCCTCTTGCACGCTCGCCGTCCACGACCTCGACGAGGCGCTCGGCTTCTACCGTGACGTACTCGGCTTCGAGGTACGCGACGACGACGGATCCGAGGGGATGCGGTGGGTGAGCGTCGGCCCGCCGTCTCAGCCGGACGCGCAGACCGCCTTGAACCCCGGCCGCTGAGGAGCATCGCTTCTTGTCTCTTCAGAGGAAAACGCGAGCGATGTCAAGCCACTTCTGCGCGTCCTCTCCGACCGCCGTGAGGTCGGTCTCGGCTCGGGACCTGCGGTGGGTGACTCGAAGGCAGAAGTCGAGGGCACTGCCCTGAACGCGTTGACTGGCATCTTCCGGGCCCCATACCCAGGTTTCGCCGTCGGGACCGGTCAGCTCGACACGGAACGGCTCTTCCAGCGCAGGCAACTGGGCGGCATAGAACGACAGCTCTCGTCCTACCACCCCCAATGAGGCCACGTGCCGGAGCCGACCCGTCGGACGGTGCGAGACACCCAGTGTGTCGAAAATGTCCTGCCCATGAGCCCACGTTTCCATCAGGCGAAGCGGCACCATGAGGGCTGCGGTCAGCTGCGAGCCGTACCACGGGAACCCCTGGTCCAGCGGAATGTCACGCAGCGCCGCCGCCACCTCGGCTCGACCGGCGCGCCATTGTTCCAGCAGTTCTGATCGCGGTTGGGCCGCTCCCGCGGCGGCGTCAAGATCAGCATGCTGGCTGCCTGCGGCCTCGGCCTGCTTCAGCACAACGTCGAACGCGTCCGGCGTGCGAATGGCGATGAGAACGTTCGCATCGGCTGAAGCCAAATGAGCGATCTGGTGAGCGATCGTCCACCCCGCTGCCGGCGTGGGCTTGGACCAGTCGGCCTGCGCCGATACCAGGGCGTCGAGCTCATCTCCTTCAGCCACCAAGTCGGGCAGCGCAAGATCGCGCTCTACAGCGGACAGGTCAAGGCCGTAGTCCAACATCGGTGTCACCTTCACGCATTGACGGCAAGGGGCTTGTCCCGTTTGGACGGGTGAAGTTGATCTGGCGTGATCAGGTTATCTGAGGTTGATCTCGGCCACCGAGCCCGGCCCAGTCCGCGCAACCCCGCCCCAAGCAGGGCCGATGAGGTCGAGCATCACGATGGGATCGGCATTGATCTCATGACCGGAACAAATAGCCCACAACATCTCCGAGGTTTCCCGCGTCCGACTGACTATGACCTCACTTACCGAGCGCACGAGCCACCCAAGAGCCCGCCGATACGCAGCCTGGATCAGTGCCGCCTCCCTGGCGGTCGCCCTCGGCGGAGGTACCGCCAACGCGGCCACCGTGGACAGTGCGGCGGCACAGGCCACCGCCACCAGCGCGGCGAATGCCACCGGCCGGCTGGACCGGGTCGACTGGGCGTCCGTAGTGGAGCCGGCGCTGAACTGCCCCAAACCGAAGCCGCGCCCCGCTTGGTACGTCGTGCGTGCCCGCGTAGCAGCCGTCGGCGACCTCACTCGTGACGGCAGGCGCGAGACCGTCGTCGTGTCGTCGTGCCCGACCTCGACGTCGAGCAATCCCTTGATCGCTTTTGTCTACGACGGAGCCTCCAAGCCCTCGGCTCCGCACTTGCTCGGGAAACTCGGCAAGAACCGCTACTTCAAGTCCCTGAAGGTCGCCATCCGGGGCGGGCGTGTACACCTGCAGGGCAAGGCGCTCAGCGACCAGGCCCCCCGATGCTGTCCAGACCTGATCGTCAGCCAGACCTACAGGTGGGACGGCACGCAGTTCCGCAAGACGGCGGACAAGGCGACCCGCATCACGTGACCACTCGACCAGCCGGCCGTCATCCTCACGGCCGGGGTACGACCCCGCTGCTGAGGGCGTCGAACAGGCGTTCCAGACGGGCCCGGTGGTCGTCGGCGGTGGTGTCGGCCGGTTCTCCGGCGATCAGCCGCCGGGCGGTCTCCACCAGCACGGCGGTGTAGCCGGCGATGAAGAAGGCGGCGAGCAGCGGGGCGTCGCCGTCGAAGGCCGGGTCGTGTTCGAGCTCGTCGGCGAGGGTCTGCTGGAGGTCGGCGGCGATCTCTCTGGCGCGGGCGACCAGCGCGGGCGAGGCCGCGACGGTACGGAAGAAGGGGACGGACCCGTCCTTGAGGCCGGACAGGGCGTGCCGCTCCTCCAGGAGACGGAACGCCGCATCGCGCAGGGACTGGAGCACCGCGGCGTCCGGGGCGCGGTCGCGTACCGCTGAGCGCAGGAGCCCGACGGCGTCGACCTGGCGGTCCAGGAGGAGGTCCTCCTTGCGCGGGAAGTGCTTGAAGACCGTCACGGCTGAGACCCCGGCCTCCCGCGCGACCTCGGTGACCGTGACCGTGTCGAATCCGCGTTCGAGGAACAGCCGGGTCGCGACCTCTGAGATCTTCGCCCGCGTCTGCGGCCCGCCTCGCGCTCCGGTCCTGGGCATCCGGCTCCACTTCCTTGTGTCACTTAACTTAGTCAGATAACCTAGTGGCGTGTCCATCGAACAGACAACCGTCATTGTCGCCGGAGCAGGCCCCAGCCGATCGCGCCACCCCGACCGGGGAGGAGACCGGCCGCCCACACAAGCGCCCGGATCGCCCCACGGGCGTAGGTCTCCATGAGTGAGGTGGCGGCGGGCCGGCCCGGTCTTGCTCCCCGGTCGCTGCGGGAGGCGTGGGTCGCGTTGGCGGGGCTGTCGGCGGTGTTCCTCTTCGAGATGCTGGACAACTCGATCCTGAACGTCGCGCTGCCCGTGATCGGACGCGAACTGCACGCCTCGACGACCGCGTTGCAGTGGGTGACGGGCGCCTATGCGGTGGTGTTCGGCGGGCTGATGCTGGCGTTCGGCGCGATCGCCGATCGGTTCGGCCGGCGGCGGATCATGCTGATCGGGCTGGTCCTGCTCGGCGGGGCGAGCCTGGCGACCGCCGTGGTCACCAGCGCCGAGCAGCTGATCGCCGTACGGGCGACGATGGGGGTCGCCGCGGCGATGACGACCCCTGGATCGATGGCGCTGGCGTTCCGGCTGTTCGACGAGGACGGCCCGCGCGTGCGCGCGCTGACCCTCATCTCGACCGTCGGTCTGGTCGGTCTCGCGGTCGGCCCGACGGCGGGCGGCCTGGTGCTGGCGATCGCGCCCTGGCAGGTCCTGCTGCTGGTGAACGCGCCGATCGCCGTACTCGCGTTCCTCGGCGTATGGTCCGGCATCGCCGCCGACGACCCGGCCGGCCTCCACCGCGACCCCCTAGACGTTCCCGGGATGCTGCTGGGTACGGCGACGATCGTGCTCGCGCTCCTCGCGCCGACGCTGTTCGTGAACGAGGGCGCCGGATCCTGGGCTCCCTGGGCGGTCACCGCCGCGGCCGTCGGGACGGCGATCTGCTTCGTCCTGCGCGAGCGCCTGGCTCGCCATCCGCTGCTCGACCTGAAGCTCCTCGCCCTCCCCCTGGTCTCCAGCGGCCTGGCCTACAAGGCCGCCACCGGCCTGGCCACCGCCGGACTCGGTTACCTGGTGACGCTGCAACTGCAGCTCGACTGGGGCTGGACGCCCGCACTGGCCGCCATCGGGATGCTGCCGCAGGTCGTCGTCCTCATCGCCGGCAGCGCGTTCGTGAACCCGTTCGTGGAGCGCGTCGGCCTGGACCGGGCCGCATGGATCAGCTCCGTGGCGGTCGTGTCCGGCCTGGCCGTCTACGGCCTGCTCGGCCGGCTCGGCTACCTGTGGGTCGCGATCGCGCTCGTCCTCGTGGCGGCCGGAATGCGCGTGGTCGGCGTCGTCGCCGGGTTCAACGTGGTCCGCGGCCTGCCCGAGAACCGGACCACCATCGGCACCGCGCTCGTCGACACCGCCACCGAGGTCACCTCCGGCACCGGCATAGCCGTCACCGGCACCATCCTCGCCACCCTGTTCACCGGCGACATCGCCACCTCTCGCTGGAGCCCGCGGCAGACCGGCGAGTTCCACCAGGCCGTCACCATCGCGGGCCTCACCCTCACCATCGTCGCGGCGGCCCTCGTCGGCTGGGGGATCGCCCGCGCCCGGCACGCTGCCGGCGACCAGGCGGCCACTCCCACTGCCGGCACCGTCCCCCAGGACGCTTGACACCCCCGCACCATCATCACCGGCCACGACCTGGCCACAAGGCACTTCGGAGAGCTGAAGGAGCACGCATGACGATCACCCTCCGACCCGGGAGCACCGTGGTGTTCACTGGCGATTCGATCACCGACTGCGGGCGGCTGGAGAGCGAAGACGGCCTCGGGTTCGGCTACCCGCTGCGCATCGCGGGCGAGTGGGGCCTCCGGCATCCGGATCGCCCCGTGACCTGGCTGAACGCCGGGATCGGCGGCAACAAGGTGATGGACCTCGAAGCCCGCTGGCAGGCGGACGTGCTCGACGCGCACCCGGACGTGGTGTCGATCCTCATCGGGGTCAACGACATGGGCTGGCACACGCTGGACCCGGAGGGGTACGTGATCCCTGTGGAGGAGTTCGCAGCGGGTTATGACCGCCTGCTCGCGCCCCTCGCCAAGGCGGGCACGGAGCTGATCCTCATCGAGCCGTTCCTCCTGCCGATCCACGGCGTCGTCGAGGCCGGTGTCGCGCGCGCACTCATCGGAGTGGAAAAGCGAAAGGAATGGCGCGCCGATCTGGACCCGAAGATCCAAGCTGTGCGGGAACTCGCCGACAAGTACGGCGCCCAGCTGATTCCCGCCGACAGCATGTTCGCCGAACTCGCCGCGACGACCGGGCCGGAATACTGGGCCGAGGACGGCGTGCACCCGACACCGGCCGGTCACGCCGCCCTCGCGGCGGCCTGGCTGCGCCTGGTCTCGTGATCGCCCTCGGCACCAGCGATCGTAAGGAGCCCATCGAGTTCGGCATACGACTGCTGGATTTCAGCCCCTTGATCGCCTGCCCGTCCTGCTCGACGATGGCGGAGACGGATCTTAAAGGGTGTAAGACGAGTCGGCCTATAGGCCGGGTTCTGTCCTTCGTCGGAACGAAGGGGCGACCATCCATCTAGGGCCGTCGTTGCCGGCGGCCTCAAGCGGTCTACCCGCGCGGCTCGGGCGGGCAGCCCTCGAACGTCGCGCGCGGGACGCTCCGGAGAGCGTCCCTTCTTGACCTTGCTCCGGGTGGGGTTTACCTAGCCGCCCACGTCGCCGTGGGCGCTGGTGGTCTCTTACACCACCGTTTCACCCTTACCTCCAGAAAGATCTGGAGGCGGTTTGCTTTCTGTGGCACTGTCCCGCGGATCGCCCCGGGTCGGCGTTACCGACCACCCTGCCCTGTGGAGCCCGGACCTTCCTCGGCGGGCCCGTGAAGGGCCCGACGCGGCCGCCCGGCCGACTCGTCTAGCTGGAAGTTTATCAAACCTCTGTAGATCTTCAGTCGGTCGACCGGGGATGTCAGCGTAGGTGAGAGGTGTCGTTGAAGGACTTCACCACGGACTGGCCGTCGGCGTAGTGCTCGATCAGCGACAGGCATGCCAGGTCCAGGTGCATGCGGTACAGCGCCGCCGGAGGCGCCATCAGCGCGAACCGCAGCAGCGTCTTGATGGGCGTCACGTGCGACACGATGAGCACCGTCCGGCCCTCGTACCGCTCGACCAGGCGCTCCTCCGCTCGCTTGACGCGCTCCGCCACGGCCTCGAAGCTCTCGCCGTCCGGGGGCGCGGTGGTCGGGTCGGCGAGCCAGGCGGCCAGTTCGGCGGGCCAGCCGCGCTGGACCTCCGTGAACGTGTGGCCCTCCCAGACGCCGAAATCGGCCTCCCTGAGGTCGTCGTCCACTTCTACGGCGACGCCCGTGCGCTGGGCGACCGCCTCCGCGGTCTGCCGGGCGCGCTTGAGGGGGGAACTGACGATCACGTCCACGTGGTACGGCTCGCGGGACAGTCGCTCGGCGGCGGCCGATGCCTGGGCCAGGCCCTTGGTGGTCAGTTCGGCGTCGCCCAGGCCGGAGAAGCGGCGGTCGACGGACAGTGGGGTCTCGCCGTGGCGCAGCAGGAGCAGGGACGTCGCCACTCGGGTCGGTGGGGCCCAGCCGGTGCCGCGGTTGCGCTGCTGGGTGGTGGCCAGGGAGGCGGTAGGGGCCGACGCCGCCACGTCCAGGAGATCCGTCTGCTGGGTGGAGGCGGATGAGGAGCGGGATCGGGCCGAGGTTCCGGAGTCGGCCGGAGTAGAGGCGGGCGGTGAGTCCGTCAGGGCCGCGCCGCCCGCCTTCCAGGTCAGGCCCTTGGCCGCGGCGTCCATCGCCTCGTTGGCCAGGCGGTCCGCGTGCCGGTTCTGGTCGCGCGGGATCCAGGTCCACTCCGTCACCCGCAGCCGTCTGGCCAGCTTGCCGGCCTCCAGGGCGAGTGGGCGCAGGCCCTCGTTCTTGATCTTCCATCGGCCGGCCATCTGCTCGATGACCAGTTTGGAGTCCATGCGTACCGCGACCTGGGCGCCCTCGCCCCCCACCGCGAGCACCGACGTCAGCCCGGCGATCAGCCCCCGGTATTCGGCCACGTTGTTGGTCGTGACGCCGATCGCCTCGGCCGCCTCCGCCAGCACCTGGCGGTCGGTGGCGTCCATGACCACGGCGCCGTAGCCGGCGGGCCCGGGGTTGCCGCGCGAGCCGCCGTCCGCCTCGATGATGTAGGAGCTCATATGCCTGACTCTGGAGTACGTACGAGGATGCGGCGGCACTCCTCGCAACGCAGCACCTCGTCGTGCGGCGCGGCCTTGATGCGGTTCATCTCGGCGATCGACAGGGCCACCTTGCAGCCCTGGCACCGGCCGCCCCTGAGCATGGCGGCGCCCACGCCGTACTGGTCCTTGAGCTTGGTGTAGAGCGCGAGCAGGTCGGCGGGGATCTCGCCGGCGACGGCGGCGCGGCTGGTCTGGGCCTCGCCCGCCTCCTTGTCGAGGTCGACGAGCAGGGCGTCGCGGCGGTCCTCGGCGGCGGCCCGCGTGGCGGCGATCTCGTCGCGCTGCGCGATCAGGTCGAGGACCTTGCTGTCGGCGGCCTCGCGGCGTTCCATGATCTCCAGCACGACCTCTTCGAGGTCGCCCTGGCGCTTGTGCAGGGAGGCGATCTCGGACTGGAGGCTCGCCAGGTCCTTGGGCGAGCTGACGGCGCCGGAGTCGAGCCGCTTCTGGTCGCGGTCGGCGCGGCTGCGGACGGCGTCGACGTCGTTCTCGGCCTTGGACTGCTCGCGGGCCAGGTCGCCGGCCTCGGTCTCGGCGCCGATCACGTCGGTGGCGAGCTTGGCGTAGCGCTTCGACTGCTCGTCGATCTCCGCCAGCTCCGGCATCGTACGGCGGCGGTGCGCCAACCGGTCGACCACGGAGTCAACGTCAGCCAGGTCGAGCAGTCGTTTCTGGGCCTCGGGGGCTGCTTTCATGATCAATATCCTCTTGTCCAAGCATCGGTGACCGTGGCGGAGACACGCGTCTCAACGGTAACGCCACTCGAACCCAGGATGGACGCGGCGCTGTCGAGCCATGGCCACTCGGTGGCCCAGTGCCCGGCGTCGATCAGCGCGGGGCCGCCCTCCTCGACGAATTCGCTGGTCGGGTGGTGTCTCAGGTCCGCGGTGAGGAACACGTCCACTCCCGCGGCGCGGACCGTATTGAGGAGCGAGTCACCCGCGCCCCCGCTGACGGCCACGCGCGTGACGCGGCGGGACAGCTCGCCCGCGACGCGGATGCCCTGCGCGGTCTCCGGCAGCCCCGCGACCGCCCGCTCGGCGAACTCCGCCAGCGTCATCTCCGACTGCAGATCGCCGATGCGGCCCAGCCCGCGCCAGGGATCGTCGGGGAACGGCCGCAACGGGACCAGATCACCGGTCAGGCCGACGGCGCGGGCCAGGGCGTCGGAGACGCCGGGGTTCGCCACGTCGGCGTTGGTGTGGGCGGTGTAGAGGGCGATGTCGTTCTTTATCAGGTTGTGGAGCAAGCGGCCCTTGGGCGTGGTCGCGGCGACGCTCGTGGTGCCGCGCAAGTAGAGGGGATGGTGGGTGACGATCAGGTCGGCGCCCCACTCGACGGCCTCGGCGGCGACGGCCGCGACCGGGTCGACCGCGAACAGCACCCGCCGCACCTCCTGCGCCGGGTCTCCGCAGACCAGCCCCACCGCGTCCCAGGATTCGGCTCGGGCGGGCGGGTAGGCCGCCTCGAGCTCCTTGATCACATCCGCCAGCGTCACTCCAGCCACCAGCGCAGACTACCGGCCGCCCGGCCCCGGTACGTGATCGGCGAGGGGTGTCGTCCGAGCGGCGCTCGGCGTACGGTAAGTGGATCCTGACATGTGGAGGATGCCATGGCGCCCAGGGTCGCGATCATCGGAGCGGGGTTCGGCGGGTTGTGCATGGCGATCCAGCTCGAACGGGCCGGGATCGGCTCCTACACGGTCTTCGAGAAGGCCGGCGGCCTGGGCGGCACCTGGCGCGACAACAGCTATCCGGGCGCGGGCTGCGACATCCCGTCGCACCTTTACTCCTACTCTTTCGAGAAATATGCGAGCTGGAGCCGCCGCTACCCAGAACAGCCCGAAATCCTGGCCTATCTAGAGCATTGCGCCGATAAATACGACGTCAGGCGAAAAATTCGGTTCGGCAGCGAGGTCGAAGCCGCCGCCTTCGACGGCTCCCACTGGCAGGTCAGTACGGCCGGCGCGACCGAGACCTTCGACGTCGTCGTCATGAGCGTCGGCCAGCTCAACCGCCCCCAGCTCCCCGACATACCCGGAATATCTGACTTCGAGGGCACGTCCTTCCACTCCGCCCGCTGGAACCACGATCACGATCTCACCGGCAGGCGGGTCTCGGTGATCGGCAACGGCTCGTCGGCCGCCCAGCTCATCCCACACGTCGCCGCCCAGGCCGAGCACCTGACGGTGTTCCAGCGCACCCCCAACTGGGTGATCCCCAAGCCCGACGCCACCTTCGGCCCCCTGACCAGGCTCGCGTTCCACTTCGTCCCCGGCCTCCAGCGCGCCTACCGCGAGTGGACCTACCGGTACGCCGAAGGAGCCCTCTACCCCGCCCTGGCCCAGGGCTGGAGCGTCGGGCTGCTCAAGAAGCGGGCGCTCGACCACCTCCGCGCCCAGGTCCCCGACCCGGCGCTACGCGCCAAGCTCACCCCCGGCTATCCGCCGGGCTGCAAGCGGGTCGTCATCGACAGCTCCTTCTATCCCGCCCTGACCAGGCCGAACGTGGACGTGGCGACGGAGCGGATCGTACGGATCACGCCGAAGGGCATCGAGACCACCGATCGGCCGTACGAGGTGGACACGATCGTGTACGCCACCGGGTTCAGGAGCACCGAGTTCCTCGCGCCGATGGAGGTCTCGGGGCGGGGCGGCCAGTCGCTGCGGGAGCGGTGGAAGGGCGGGGCGGAGGCGTACCTGGGCATCGCGGTGCCGGACTTCCCGAACCTGTTCCTGCTGTACGGGCCGAACACGAACCTGGGCCACAACTCGATCATCTTCATGATCGAATGCCAGGTGAACCACATCCTGTCCTGCCTGCCGTACCTCTCGGAGCGGGGGCCGATCGAAGTGCGGCCCGAGGCGATGGCGGCGTGGAGCAGGCAGCTCGACGCGGCGATGGCGCGGATGGTGTGGGGCAACGGCTGCCAGAGCTGGTACAAGACGGCCGAAGGCCGCGTCACCAACAACTGGCCCGGCCCCACGACGCTCTACCGCCGCTTGACGGCCCGGTCGCCGCGCACCGCCTATCGCCCGGCCACTCCCGGAATGGCTGGTCTGACCAGCGGCGGGTAAGTAACCGCAATGACGAGTGCGGAAGCGGCCGCCGCCCGCGAGGCGGCCGAGAAGACCGGTGTGACGATCCGCGAGCTGCGCGAGATCCACGACTTCCAGGAGGTCTACCGGCTGTACGACGACATCTGGCACCCCGACCCGCGCAACGCGCCCGTCCCGGTGGAGCTGATGATCGGCTTCGCCCACACGGGCGGTTACGTGGCCGGCGCGTACGAGGGCGAGCGGCTGGTCGGGGCCTCGGTGGGCTTCCTCGCGGCGGACCGGACGCTGCACTCGCACGTGACCGGGGCGGTGATCGGGCGCGGCATCGGCTACGCGCTCAAGCTGCACCAGCGGGCCTGGTGCCTGGAGCGCGGGCTGGAGAAGGTCACCTGGACCTTCGACCCGCTCGTACGCAGGAACGCCCGATTCAACCTGACCAAGCTGGGCGCCCGGCCGGAGCGGTACCTGGAGGACTTCTACGGCGTCATGGCCGACGCGATCAACGAGGGCGACGCGTCCGACCGGCTGCTCGCCGTCTGGCGGCTGACGGAGTCGCCGCCGGAGCCGTCCGCCGGGCCGTACACGCGGGGGGTGGAAGTGGACGGGACGCGGCCGGTGATCGGCCTGGCCGACGGGCCGGTGGTGCTGGTAGCGACGCCGTACGACATCGAGACGCTGCGCCGCGAGGACCCGGAGGCGGCCCGGGCGTGGCGGCTGGCGGTGCGGGAGGTGCTCGGCGGGCTGATGGGGTCCGGCGAGCGCGTCACCGGGTTCACCGACGACGGGGAATATGTGGTGGAAATGGGCTGACTGGCTATTCCACTCAGCTTTCGGATCTCTGTAATGTGGCGCCTACGCACGTCGAACAAGGAGATCCGCATGGCGGAATTCACCCCGACTGTTCCTGCGCGAGTCCTACCCCCCGTCGCCGTCCGAGACCTGCCGGACCCTCCCCGATCGAGCTGGCGCATCATCGGTCCCGGCCTGGTCGGCGCGGGGGTCGGGCTGGCGTCCGGCGAGTTCATCCTCTGGCCGTACATCGCCTCTCAGGTCGGCCTGGTCTTCATCTGGGGCGCCGCGATCGGCATCATCACCCAGTGGTTCCTCAACATGGAGATCGAGCGCTACACGCTGGCCACCGGCGAGACCGCGCTGACCGGTTTCAGCAGGATGTGGAGGCACTGGAGCCTCGTCTTCGTCGTGATGACGCTCTGCTCGAACCTGTGGCCCGGCTGGGTGACCACCTCGGCCACGATGATGACCTATCTGACGGGCACGGGCGCCGGCAGCGTGCGCTGGATCGCGATCGGCATGCTGCTGGTGATCGCGCTCGGGCTGACGATGGCGCCGGTCATCTACACCATGCTGGAACGGGTGATCTTCGTGAAGATCGCCCTGGTGGCGACGCTCGCGCTGGTCGCGATCCTGTTCGCCATCAACGCCGACAGCTGGATCGAGCTGGGCAAGGGCCTGAGCGTCGGGGCGGAGTTCCCGGTGCCGCCGCTGGAGTTCGCGGTGCTGATGGGCGCGATCGCCTACGCGGGCGCGGGCGGCGGCCAGAACCTGTGCCAGAGCAACTGGATCCGTGACAAGGGCTTCGGCATGGGCCTGTACGTGCCGCGCCTGGTCAGCCCGGTCACCGGCCAGGAGGAGGCGGCCGCATCGACGGGCTTCCAGTTCGCGCCGACCAAGGAGAACCTGGCCCGGTGGCAGCAGTGGTGGCGTTTCGCGAACGTCGAGCAGGCGGCCACGTTCGCGCTGGTGTCGTTCCTGACGATCGCGCTGATGTCGATGCTCGCCTACTCCACGGTGTTCGGTAAGCCGGGGCTGGCCAACGGCATCGGGTTTTTGCAGGTCGAGGGCGAGGCGCTGAAGGCGTCGGTCGGGCCGTGGTTCGGCGTGCTGTTCTGGGTGATCGGGGCGCTGTCGCTGTTCGCCTCGGCCATGGGCATCGTCGACTACACCTCCCGCCTGGCATCCGACGCGCTGAAGACCATTTACCTGCGGGACAAGGCCATTTCCGAGAACCGCGTGTACTTCTTCATCGTGTGGGCGATGGCGCTGCTCGGCGTCGTGATCCTGCTGCTCGGGTTCGACCAGCCGCTGATCCTGCTGGTGTTCTCGGCCAGTTTCGCGGCGGTGATGATGTTCGTGTACTCGATCCTGCTGATCGTGCTGAACCGCCGGTCGCTGCCGGAAGCCCTCAAGGTCAGGTCGTACCGGCTGGGCGCGCTCGTCTGGTCGATCGCCTTCTTCGGAACGCTCACCGTGCTGACGGTGATCCAGCAGGCGAACAAGCTGTTCGGCTGAATCCCCCATCGCGGAAGCAGGCTTTCCGCGATGGCGGGCAGACTGGCAGGCATGCTCGACACCTCGGCCCGCCTGCTCAAGCTGCTGTCCCTGCTCCAGGCGCACAAGGACTGGTCGGGCCCCGAGCTGTCCACCCGGCTCGGGGTCTCCACCAGGACGATCCGCAACGACGTCGAGCGGCTGCGCAGTCTCGGCTACCCCGTGCACGCCACACCGGGTGTCGCGGGCGGCTACCGGCTCGGCGCCGGGGCCGCGCTGCCGCCGCTGCTGCTCGACGACGAGGAGGCCGTCGCGGTGGCCGTCGGTCTCGGCCGCGCGGCGGGCGGCGGCGTCCAGGGCATCGAGGAGACCTCGGTACGCGCCCTGGCCAAGCTGGAGCAGGTGCTGCCGTCGCGGCTGCGGCGCCGGGTCAACACCCTGAACACCTACACGGTGCAGATCCCCGGCGAGGCCCCGTCGGTGGCGCCCGAGGTGCTGACCACGATCGCCAACGCCGCCCGCGACCACGAACGGCTCCGCTTCGACTACACCGGCCACGACGGCTCCTCGGCCATGCGCGACGCCGAGCCGCACCGGCTCGTGCACCGGCGCGGCCGGTGGTACCTGGTCGGCTACGACGTCGAGCGGCGGGACTGGCGGACGTTCCGGGTGGACCGCCTCCTGCTGCGGACACCGGCCACGGGACCCCGGTTCACGCCCCGTGAGCTACCCGGCGACGGTGACGTGGCCGCGTGGGTGGAGAAGGGCGTGACCACCGCGATGTGGCGCTATCACGCGACGGTGCTGCTGCACAGCCCGGCCGAGGTGATGCGCCGGTCGCCGCTGAAGCTGGACATCGAGCCGGTCGACGAGGCCACCTGCCTGGTCAGGCTGAGCGGCGACGACCTGCCGGGGATGGCCGTGTGGATCGGGTTCATCGGGGTGGACTTCGAGGTGCTCGACCCGCCGGAGCTGGCCGAGCACGTACTGCGCCTGGCCGACCGCTACCGCCGCGCCGTACGCGACCCTCGCTGAGGCGCGGCCCTGACCGAGGCACGCGGCCCGCACAGGGGGACGGTCAGTGGGCGGTAGGAGAACGGTCAGCGCCCGGCGGCAGCCTGGCGGTCATGAAGAACATGACGCAGATCGCGGGCGGCCGGAACGACTTCCAGCTCGTCCGCCACCTGACCCTCCACGGCAGCCAGGTCGAGATCGGCCGGGCGCTCACCGAGGAGGCCCTCAGGCTCGGCTGGGCCCCGACGCCCGCCGACCCCGCCGTCAACCGGGCCCGCCGGACCTGGTTCGAGCGGCACTGGCCCCAGCACCACGCCCGCATGGACGGCGCCGCCGCGGCGCTCGGGCTCGACCCCGACCAGGACGAGCTGGCCCTCGACGGGCTGGGTTACATCCCCGCGGGCTCGGGCTGCTCGGCGCTGTGGTGCCCGCCGTCCGCCGGCACCGACGGCCACGGCAGGGTGGGCCGCAACTATGACTTCTTCACCACGACCACCAGCGAGATCATGGGCCAGGCCGCGCGGCCCGGCGAGCTGCCGATGTCGTCCAGGCCGTACGTGATCACCACGGTGCCCGACACCGGCCTGGCCTCCACCGTCATCACGATGTCCGAACTCGACGGCTGCATGGACGGCGTCAACGAGGCCGGTCTGGTCGTCATGCTGCTCATCGCCGACTTCTCCACCGCCGAGCCGCCGCAGAGCGTCTCGCCGCAGGTCGGGGTGGGCAGCGCGCAGCTGCCCCGGTTCCTCGTCGACACCTGCGAGAACGTGGAGCAGGCCAAGCAGGCGCTCCTCGGCGCCAAGCAGTACGACCACGGCGTGCCGCTGCACTACCTCGTCGCCGACGCGCAGGGCCGGGCGTTCGTGTGGGAGCGCGGCGCTGACGGCGCGGAGCACATCATCGAGTTCGGCGACGCGCCGCTCTGCGTCACCAACCACCTCCTGCACCGCAACCCCGACCCGATGAACCTGCCCGAGGACACCGAGTCCAGCTTCCAGACGTACGGGCGGCTGCGTTCGCTGTACGAGCGGAGCAAGGGCGCGCTGATGTCGCCCGATGACCTGCGCGCGAGCCTGCTGGCCGTGCGGCCGGACCCGGCGCTGCCGTTCCGCACGGTCTGGAGCACGGTCTTCGACCCGGCCGACCGCACCCTGTCGACCCGGTTCTACCTGGGCGACGAGAAGGGGTACACCGACGAGCTGGTCTTCACCGCGAGTCGAGGTACTCCTGCCTGACCTTGGACCGCGACAGCTTCCCCGTCGGCGTACGGGGCAGCGCGTCCCGGTAGTGGATCACCTTCGGGTGCTTGAACCGGGCGATGCGCGGCTCGCAGTGCCGCAGCAGCTCGGCGGTGAGCTCGGGGTCGCCCGTGACGCCCGCCACCGGCTGGACGAGGGCGACCACGCTGTGCCCCCACTCCTCGTCGGGCACCCCGATGACGGCCACGTCCGCCACGAGGGGGTGCTCCAGCAGCGCGGCCTCGATCTCGGCCGGGTAGATGTTGACCCCGCCGGAGACGATCAGGTCGGTGCGCCGGTCGCACAGGAACAGGAAGCCGTCCTTGTCGAGGTAGCCGATGTCGCCGGGGGTGTACCACTCGCCGCGCATGCTGGCGGCCGTCTTCGCCGGGTCCTTGCGGTATTCGAAGGTCCCCAGGCTGGACTTGACGTAGATCATGCCGGGCTCGCCGGGCGGCAGCTCCTCGCCGGCCTCGTCGAGGATCCTGACCTCGAACGTGGGCGCCGGCTTGCCCACGGTGCCGGGCCGGGCCAGCCAGTCGTGCGGCTTGACCGAGAAGGCGATCGTCGACTCGGTCGAGCCGTAGTACTCGTAGAGCACCGGCCCCCACCAGTCCATGATCCCCTGCTTGACCGCCACCGGGCAGGCCGCGCCGGTGTGGATGACCTGCCGCAGGCTGGACACGTCGTAGCGCGCCTTGACCTCCTCCGGCAGCCGCAGCATCCGGTGGAACATGGTCGGGACCATCATCGCGTTCGTCACCTGGTGGCGCTCGACCAGCTCCAGGATGTTCTCCGGCTCGAAGCGCGGCGTGATCACCACGGTGTGGCCGAGATGCAGCGCGAACTGCGTGTGCGCGCACGGCGCCGAGTGGTACATCGGCGAGGTGACCAGGTGCACGGCCTCGCCGGGCACCAGGTCCACGATCTCGCCGAGGAACCAGGCATAGAGCGGGACGACCGCCTCGGGCTCGGCTCCGGACAGCGGCCGCTGCACGCCCTTGGGGAAGCCGGTGGTGCCGGAGGTGTACCACATGACGGCCCCGCCGGCCCGCCCGCCGGGCGCGTCTCCGGGCTGGCCCTCGGCCAGTCCGGCCGTGCCGATCTCACTTCCGGGTACGTGGCCGTCGGCGGTGACCACGATCTTCGCGTCGCAGTCCTGCAGGATGTAGGCCACCTCCGCCTCGGTGAGATGCCAGTTGATCGGCACGTAGTAGAGGCTGATCTGCCCGGTCGCCATGATCAGGATCACCGCGTCGAGGCCGTTCGGCAGCACGCCGGCCACCACGTCCCGCTCGCCGAGCCCGCGGGCGCGCAGGCCGTGCGACACCTGGTTGACCCGGGTGAGCAGCTCGCCGTACGTGGTCCGGGACCCGTCCACGTCGATGACCGCGAGCCGGTCCGGGTCGGCGGCGGCGATGGCGTAGAAGCCGGGCAGTCCGCTGATGTCCATCACAGCTCCAGCAGCTCGGCGAGGCGGGTCCGGTGGATTCGGGGCGGGCCGAGCAGCACTTCGTCGGCCTTGGCCCGTTTGTAGAACAGGTGCGCGTCGTGCTCCCAGGTGTAGCCGATGCCGCCGTACAGCAGCAGGTGGTCGCGGGCCACCTCGAAGCAGGCCCGCCCCACGTACGCCTGGGCGAGCGCGGCGGCGGCGGGCAGCTCCTCCGGCGACTCGTCGGCGGCCCAGGCGGCGAAGCGGACGATCGACTCGGCCTGCTCCAGCTTGCAGTGCATGTCGGCGAGCTTGTGCTTGACCCCCTGGTAGGAGCCGATGTAGCGGCCGAAGGCGACCCTGATCTTGGCGTAGGCGACGATGGCGGCCAGCGCGGCGCGCAGCACGCCGAGCTGCTCGGCCGCCAGCGCCACGGCGAGCAGGTCGTCGACGCCGGCCGGCAGCGGGCCGAGCTCACGGCGGGGCACGCCGTCCAGCACCACGCGGGCCTGGCCGCGGGTCAGGTCGAGCGTCTCCAGGGCGGTCCTGGTGACGCCGGGCGCGGTGAGGTCGACGGCCGTCAGGACCTCGCCGTCGCGCAGCAGGAGGACATCGGCCTCCATCCCGTTGAGCACCCGGTCGAGCGGGCCGGTGGCGAGCGTGGCGGTGATCCGGCCTTCGGCGATGGCGGTCAGCAGCTCCTTGTCCGGCACCCGGGTCAGCGCGATCGTGGCGAACGCCGTGGCCAGGAAGGGCCCGGGCAGCAGCGCGGCGCCCGTCTCCGCCAGCGCCACCGCCAGCTCCGCGAAGCCCGCGCCCGCCCCGCCGTACTCCTCCGGGACGATCAGCCCGGACAGGCCGAGCTCGCCGTTGAGCCGCGCGTACACCTCCCGGTCGTAGCCCTCGCGGACCTTGGTCAGCGGCGAGGCCGCGGCCAGGAACGAGCGGACGGCGGCGCGGAGCTCCTGCTGCTCCTGGCTGAGTACGAGCTTCACCCCTGCGTCCCCACCTTCAGGTCCTTGAACGGCACGGTCTTGTCCACCCGGGGCTCGGGCGGCAGGTTGAGCACGCGGTCGCCGATGATGTTGCGCATGATCTCGTTGGTGCCGCCGCCCAGCGACATGCCGGGGGCCATGGAGATCGCCTGCGCCAGGGGGTGGCCGCCGACGACCGCCTCGGGCCCGACCAGCCGGGTCGCGAGGTCGGCCTGGAACAGGTACAGCTCGGCCAGCAGCAGCTTGGCGGCGCTGCCTCGGGCACCGGGGAAGATCCCCGCCTTGGTCTCCTGGGACAGGCGCTGGTTGAACAGGGCGAGCGCCCGCGAGCGGATGTGCAGCTCGACGAGCTCGTCCCTGACCAGCGGGTCGGTCGTGTCGACCACCTGGCGCAGCGCCGCCAGCGAGGTGGGATCGTCCTTGCCCTGGCCCATGCCGACGCCCGCCGAGATCGACAGCCGCTCGTGCAGAAGCGTCGTGACCGCGACGCTCCAGCCGTCGTTGACCTCGCCGACGCGGTGCGCGTCGGGGATGGGGACGTCGTCGAAGAAGATCTCGTTGAAGTTGGCCCGGCCGGTCATGTCCTTGAGCGGCCTGATCGTGACGCCCGGATGGCGCATGTCGACCACGAACATGGTCAGGCCCTTGTGCTTGGGCACCTCGACGTCGGTGCGGGCCAGCAGCAGCCCCCAGTCGGCGTGGTGGGCGACCGAGGTCCAGACCTTCTGGCCGTTGACGATCCAGTCGTCGCCGTCGCGTACGGCCCTGGTCTGCAGGCTGGCCACGTCGCTGCCCGCGCCCGGCTCCGAGAAGAGCTGGCACCAGACCTCCTCGCCGCGCAGCAGCGGCCGGATGAAGCGTTCGCGCTGCTCGTCGGTGCCCCGGTCGACCAGCGTCGGGCCCGTCATGCCCAGGCCGATCGAGAAGACGTAGGTGGGCAGCGTGAAATCGCGGGCCGCGGCGGCGAACGCGCGCTCCTCCGCCTGCGTCAGCCCCTGACCGCCCCAGCGGGCCGGCCAGGTGATGCCGGAGTATCCGGCGTCGTAGAGCCGGGCCATGAAGTCCTTGGCCCTGGCGACCGGGTCGGCCTCCGGGGAGTCGCCGGCCGGAGCGTTTTCGAGGAGCCAGGCCCTGGCGGCATGCCGATACTCATCAAGGTTCACATCGTCTCCCTGACATCAGTGCTCACTTACTCTAACGAGCCGAATGCGGCACGCATAGAGCGCCGTTCGGTTGGCGTTTTATCCGGATTTGTCGCCGAATCTCCGTTAATTAGGATGGTGACGACTAGGTGTGATCGGCTGATTGCCGGGGGGAAAGGCGTGATCACACGGTTCGGGCGGTCCGTGCGTGCGCGGTTGACGCTGTTCGCGAGCGTCGCCATGGCGCTGCTGTGCGTTGTGGTCAGCGCGTTCGCGCTGCACGCGGTGCACACCACGGCGGTGGGGCGGCGCACCAACGAGGTGCTCACCGCCGCCCTGCGCGTGGTGCACCTGGTCAAGCGGCACGAGCTGCCCCCGGTCATCAGCGGTGAGGTGGACGGGATCCAGGTCGTCGACTCGGCCGGGCGGGTGGTGTCCACGACCGGGAACCTGACCGGCCGTCCGCGTATGAGCCAGTGGACACCCGACGCCGACAACGCCAACCGCACCCGGGTCGTGTGCGACCTGCCCGACTTTCCCGGCCGGTGCGAGATCCTGACCGTCCTGCGCGTCTACGAGCGGGGCGGCGACTGGCTGATCTACGCGGCCGGGGCCATGGTGCCGCGGTACGTCCATCCGGCCATGCTGGGGTTCCTGGGCGGCGACTCGCTCGCGCTGGTGGCGCTGACCTGGTTCGGCGTGTCCCGGGTGGTGGGCAGGACGCTCCGGCCGGTCGACCGGCTGGAGCGCGCGGCCGAGCGGCAGCGCAGGTTCGTCGCCGACGTCTCGCACGACCTGCGCAGCCCGATCACCGCCATGCGCGCGGAGGTCGAAGAGGCCATGCTCTACCCCGGCGACGCCGACTGGCAGCGGACCGGGGTGGCGCTGCTGGGCAGCCTGGACCGCCTCCAGGCCATCGTCGGCGACCTGCTGACGCTGGCCCAGCTCGACGCGGGCGCCCCCGCCGTCCGCGAGCCCGTCGACCTGGCCGAGCTCGTCGGCGCCGAGACGGCCGGGCGGCGGTCCAAGCCGGTGATCACCACACTGGAGCCGGGCGTGACCGTCATGGGTGACCCGGTCCGGCTGGCCCGCCTGCTCACCAACCTGCTGGACAACGCGGAGCGTCATGCCGAGTCCCAGGTCGCGGTGACCGTACGGGACCACGATGGGGCGGCCGTGGTCGAGGTCGTGGACGACGGCGCCGGCATCGCGCCGGACCAGCGGGAGGTGGTCTTCCAGCGCTTCACCCGGCTCAGCGCCGCGCGCGAGCGCGACGCCTGCGGCACCGGGCTGGGGCTGGCCATCGCCCGCGAGATCGCGCAGGCTCACGGGGGCACCCTGACCCTGGAGGACTCCGACCGCGGCGCCCGTTTCGTGGTGCGGCTCCCTCGGCTCCCCATCGTGGAAGGCTGAGCGGTGTTCTCCAAATGGTCGGTGCGGCGCCGGATGGCGGTGGCCGCCCTGCTGTCGACGTTGGTCGGCTACTTCGTCATCGCGGTGCTCATCACACCGCTCGCGCACAGCGTTCTCACCGGGTACCAGATCGAGCACGCGGCCAGCGCGGCGCGCCGGGTCGCGGCCGGCGTCCAGCGGTCCGCGCCGGATCGGATGCGGCCGGTGACGGCCACCGAGGACGTCGACCTCCTCCAGGTGATCGACGACCACGGCGCGGTACGGCAGGCCAGCCCGAGACTGCTCGGCTATCCGCCGCTCATCAGGGACACCTCCACGGGCGACGACAACCGCCTGGACGCCACGGTCTGCACCAACCGGGTGCCGGGCGTGACGTGCCTGATCGTCGTGGGGTACCGGGTGCCGGTCGGGTCGGCGTTCTGGACGGTCTACGCCTACATCCCGGCCGTCCCCTGGTACATCAGCCCGCTCTATGTGGTGGGCGTGCTGCTCGCCGTGCTGCTGCTCTCCGCGATCTCGGCGTACGTGGCCAGGACGACGGTGGTGAGGGCACTGCGGCCCGTCACGGACATCAAGACCGAGCTGGCCGAGATCACCGCCACGGACCTGGGCCGCCGGGTGCCGCCCTTGCCGCACCGCGACGAGCTCGACGACCTCGCCCGGACCGTGAACCAGACCCTGGACCGGCTGGAGCACGCGGTCCAGCAGGAGCGCAGGTTCGCCGCCGACGCCTCGCACGACCTGCGTACCCCGCTCACCGCGATGCGCGCCCAGATCGAGGAGGCCATGCTCCATCCTGACGAGGCCGACTGGCCGCGCACCGCCGTGGCCCTGCTGTCGAGCCTCGACCGGCTGCAGGCCATCGTCACCGACCTGCTGACGCTGGCCAAGCTCGACGCGGGCGCGCCCGGCCTCGGCGCCGACGTGAACCTGGCCGAGCTGGTCAAGGAGGAGCTGGCCCGCCGGCCACCCGGCAAACGCGTGGAGCTGAAGCTGCGTCCGGCGGTGGTGGTGACCGGTGACCCGCTGCGCCTGACCCGCCTGCTGGCGAACCTGCTCGACAACGCCGAGCGGCACGCCGAGTCCACGATCACCGTGGCCGTCGACGAGCGGGACGACTGGGGTGTACTGGAGGTTCTGGACGACGGCGCGGGGATCGCGCCGGACCAGCGTGAGAACGTCTTCCGCCGGTTCACCCGGCTGGACGCCTCACGCAACCGCGACGCGGGGGGCACAGGGCTCGGGCTGCCCATCGCCCGCGAGATCGCCACGGCGCACGGTGGTACTCTCACGGTCGAAGATTCCGACATCGGTGCCCGGTTTGTCCTACAAATCCCCCGGACTAGTAGTTAAAGTGGCCCGCTGTGACACGGGGTTTCAGCCGATTACGGCGCGAAGATTTACTGAAGACAGCCTGCGAAGTGATCGCCGAGCAGGGGTTCGGGCACACCAGGACGATCGACATAGCCAGAGCCGCCGGCGTGAGCCAGGCGCTGCTGTTCTACCACTTCGAGACCAAGGACGAGCTGTTCGCGCAGGCGTTCGCCTATGCCGCCAGAATGCATCTCGACACCCTGGACGCGATCGAGCGCTCGCCGGGCACGCCGCCCGAGCGACTGCGCGCGCTGTTGCGCCGCTCCTCCCCCGCGGGCTCCTCCGATGGCTGGCGGCTGTGGATCGACGCCTGGTCGGAGTCCATGCGCAACAAGGAGCTGGAGCAGACCGCGCGACGGCTCGACTTGCGGGGCAGGACCCTGCTGCGCGGGATCATCGAGGCCGGCGTGGCGTCGGGCGACTTCGTCTGCCCCGATCCCGAGGAGTCCACCTGGCGGATCTTCGCGCTGCTCGACGGGCTGGCCATCCAGATCCACGTGCACCCCAAGGTCGTGTCGCGCCGCTGGGCCACGCGGCTGCTGCGTGCGACGGCCGCCGCCGAGGTCGGCCTGAACCCGGACGACTTGTGATCGGCGTCACTCTTCCCCTCTTATTGGATGCTTCGTACAATTACCGGGCGAGGAGAGGAGCAGGCGATGACACGCGCACCGAGCTCTACCACCGCCAGGGAGACCGACGAGCGGGTCGCCGATCGGAGCGCCTACGAGGCGGTCATCCAGCGCCTGTCGAAGGCGTCGGTCGACAAGCACTGGGAGCCGTACAAGGACATCCCCTGGGAGGATCCGGAGTTCCTCGTCGACCAGACCGATCCTCGCTGGGAACTGCCCGGGGTGGACAAGCTCGGCGCCCATCCGTGGTACCGCGGCCGCTCCCCCGAGACGCGGGCCAGGATCGGGCTGTGGCGGCTGGCCACGGCGATGAAGATCGGGCTGCAGTTCGAGAACCTGCTCAAGCGCGGCCTGCTCAACTACGCCTACCGGCTGCCGAACGGGTCACCCGAATTCCGCTACGTCTACCACGAGACCATCGAAGAGGGACATCACGGAATGATGTTCCAGGAGTTCGTCAACCGGACGGAGCTCCCGGTGCGCGGCATGCCGGGGCCGCTCAGCCTGCTCGCCCAGGTCGCCCCCTGGATCCCGCTGATCTCGACCGAGCTGTTCTTCGTGTTCGTGCTCGGCGGCGAGGACCCGATCGACCACGTCCAGCGCAAGCTCCTCAAGGACGACCGGGTCCACCACCCGCTCGAAGAGACGATCATGCGCATCCACATCGCGGAGGAGGCCAGGCACATCTCCTTCGCCCGGCACTACCTGCGCAACCGGGTGCCGAGGATGCCGCGCTACCGGCGCCTCATGCTGGGTGTCGCCTCGCCGATCATCCTGGGGATCATGGCCAGGATCATGCTGGCGCCACCGGGGCCGATGATCAGGCGGTTCGCCATCCCGCGTGAGGTGGTGACCGAGGTGTACCTGCGCAATCCGGCGGCCAAGCGGGAGATCCGCGACTCGGTGGGCAAGACCCGTGAGCTGTGCACCGAGATCGGCCTGGTGAACGCTCTCACCAGACCGATCTGGCAGGTCATGGGCATCTGGGCCTGAAGGTTTTTAGGAGCGGCGGGCGACCAGCACTTCGGTGATCGCCCGCTCTTCCCACACACCCGACGGGTTGGCGGCCAGGAGCACCCGCCGGACCGCGTCGGTGAACTCCGCCACCCTGTCGCCGAGCCTGTCGGGAGTGGTGTACGAGTACGACAGCTGCAGCCCGATCACGGCGTCGAGGTCCCAGGTCAGCCGCTGTTCGAACAGGCTCTGCTCCAGCCGGTGGAACGGCGAGTCCGCGAGCACGTCGTCATGATGCTCCCCGCTGGCCTGGAAGGAGTTGCCCGCCAGGAACTCGTTCATCGCGAACTCGGCGCGTACCTCCCGCACGACCGGCTCCCACGCGTGCTCGCTGTGGTCGCGAGAGGGTCCGATCAGGGCCACCGCCCCGTCCGGCGGCAGCAGCAGGTCCAGCTCGGCCAGTACGGCCCTGCGGTCCATCCAGTGGAACGACCTGCCCATGACGACGTCGTCGAAGGGCGGCAAGGCGGCCAGTGTCGTGGAGTCGCCGGACAGCCAGCGGATGTTCGGCGTACCGGCGGCGACGCGTCTGCCCTCGGCCAGCATGGCCGCGTCCGGGTCCACGGCGATCACCTCGCGCACGGCCCCCGCCAGCGGGATCGCCACCGTGCCGGGGCCGCAGCCGAGGTCGAGCACCCGGCTGCCGGGGCCGAACGCGCGGGCCAGGCAGCCGATCGCCTCCTCCCCGTGTCCGGGCCGGTACTTGGCGTAGAAGGGGGCGGCGCCGCCGAACAGGTTCGTCATGGTGAGACGATATTCGGGTTTCTGTTGGCGTCCACTCTCGTTTGAGGGTGCTGAGTTCGACGGTGAAGAGGAGGTCGCGTTGAGGGGCACGGTTCACCGGCTCACCCGGCGACGAGACTTGACGAGTTCGGTGCGGCGGCTGGTCGTGATCCTGCTGCTCGCCTGCGCCGGGGTGGGCGTCGCTCTTCCGGCGCGAGCGCACAACGTGCTGGTCGGCAGCGACCCCAAGGACGGGGCGACGTTGAGCGCCGCCCCCGGGCGGATCACGCTTGTGTTCGACCAGGCGGTACGCCAGGGATACGCGCAGGTGGGCGTGACCGGGGCCGACGGGACGGCGTGGGCCGACGGATCGGCCGAGGTCGCCGCCGAGAAGGTGTCGATCAAGGTCAAGCCGCTGCGGACGGCCGGGGCCTATGTGGTGGGCTATCGGATCCTGTCGGCCGACGGGCATCCGGTCACCGGCAAGATCAGCTTCACCCTCGCGGCGGGCGCCACGGCCGTACAGGAAGGCGCCGGGACGCAGGACGCGGTCACGGGCGGCACCAGGGACACCGGGGCCGAGGCCGCCGAGGCGGCGGCGAACGGCGGGGCGGGGATGGCCGTGGTCTGGATCGTGGGGGCGCTGCTGGTGCTGGCCGCCGGCACGGCCGTGTCCCTGCGCCGCGCCCGCACCCCGGCCCCAGCCGGCAGCCTGACATCCGAGGGTGAGGCGCGTGACGGCGAGGCGCGTGACGGCGAGAGGGCGGGCGCGTGACGATCACCGCGCCCGCTAGGCAGCGGATCGGCGGGCGGTGGGTGGTCGGGGCGTTCGCGGTGTGCGCGATCGTCGCCGCCGTGGTGGCCAGCACGTTCACCGCACAGGAGGCGGTGCCGGGCATTCCGATGCCGGGGCCGGTGGTGGCGTACGGGCTGCCGATCGTCCGGGTGCTGCTCGATCTGGCGGCCGTGGCCGTGGTGGGGCTGAGCCTGGTGCCCAAGCTGCTCGGCTTCGACGCGCCGGAGCTGACCGAGCCGGTCCTGCGCAGGACGCGGCCGCTCACCGTCACCGCCGCGTGGGCGTGGGCGGTCTGCGCGCTGCTGACGATCGTGTTCCAGACGGCCGAGCTGAACCCAGGCGGCCTGCCCACGGTCGGCATGATCGCCGCCTACGTCGACGGCGTCGGCACCGGGCAGGGCCTGCTGTTCAGCGCCGCGTGCGCGCTGGTGGCCGCGGGCATCGGGCTGATGGCCGTGCGGTTCGGCGAGAAGGTGCCCGCCGAGCTGCGGATCATCGTGGCGCTGTTCGGCCTGCTGCCGATTCCGGTGACCGGTCACGCGGTCAACTCCGTCTGGCACGACCCCATCATGATCGCGATGGAGACGCACGTGATGGGCGCGGCGGCGTGGGCGGGCGGGCTGGTGGCGACGGCGGTGTTCGTCGCGCCGCGTCCGTCGCTGCTGGCCGCCGCCCTGCCGCGTTTCTCCAGGATGGCGACCGTCTGTCTGCTGCTGGTCGGCCTGTCCGGGCTGATCACCGGGCTCGGCACGATGGCGCTGACGCCCGGCGTGGAGCTGCCGGGCGCCATCGTGACCAGTCACTACGGGGTGCTCGTGGTGGTGAAGCTGACGCTCACCGCACTGCTGGTGCCGCTGGCCGGGCACATCAGGTTCCGGCTGCTGCCGCTGATCCGCCGCGCCGAGCCCACGGCCGTGGTCGGCTGGGTGGCCGCCGAGGTCGCCCTGATGGGGATGGCCTACGGCGTGGCGGTCGCGATCACCCGGGCCTCGATCGGCTGACGCCGCGTCGCGAGCCACTCGCAGACCAGCCAGGCGATCATCAACCCCGCCCCGGCCCAGACGGCCGACGACGGGACCAGGGGCGGCGCGCCGAGCAGGCCCTTCTGCCCCATCAGCGCGCCGTACACCGCTCCCATGATCGAGCTCTGTGCGGTCAGCGCGCCGTAGACGACGGCCGTCGCGACGATCGCCCCGAGCACCGCGCGCACCGGCGCCAGACCCCGCATGGGCAGCCGTACGGCGAACGCGAGATCCACGCAGATACCGGCTATCACCAGGAAGTACGGCAACGCGGACGGCGGGAAGTTGGTGAACGTCAGCAACGGCCAGGCCACCGTCCTGAACGCCAGGTAGGAGGCGGCCACCAGCGTCGCCGCCCCGAACCTGCCGATCATCATCCGGGCCACGACCAGCACGGTCACGCCGACGACCACCGCGTACACCGGATAGAGGAAGTCCGGCACGGGCAGGGTGAAATTGGTCATCATCACCCGGTCGACCGAACGGCCCATCTGGTCGGCGGCGAAGCGCTGCAGGATGGGCTCGGCGTATTTGACGCCGTTGTCCCAGGCGCCGAGCGACAGGATGCCGTACTCCTGGTGCTGCTCGGGGAAGTGCACGTTCTCCAGGAAGAACGCGAAGAACGCGCCCAGCATGACCGTGCGTTCCCTGCCGGGCGGCGCGCCCATGAACCAGCCGCGGATCACCCCGGCGATCATGAAGAACGAGCCCCCGTACAGCATGAGGTGGGACGGGCTCCACGAGGTGATGTCCAGGCCGTTGACCCGGTGGTTGATCAGGTCGAGCGGCACCGCGACGAGGAATATGCCGGTGCCCCACTGGATCAGCCGGAGCGCCGCCTTGTCCACGCCGAAGCCGGTGTAGCCGTGGATCACGGTCAGCGCGAGGGCCAGGGCCGTGCCGACGGAGTTGAGCAGGTGGGGCGGCGCCAGGTCGTCGCGCAGCCACTTGAAGTGCCAGGAGACGTCCCAGGTCGCGCCGAGCACCTTGAACGTGAACGCCACCAGCCAGCCGTAGTAGAGAACCCTGAACAGGTCGGGCGGCGTCTCGCGCCCCGCCTGCCCGCGGGTCCAGTGCGGCAGGGCCCAGTCGGCGGCGGACTTGATGATTGCGGGAGCCTTCACGGCGGAAATCTTACGATGCCTTCTTCCGGAGCAATACGCGCATCTCCCTCGTCATCCGGCTTGCCACCCCTTCTGCCGCCCTTGACTTCGAGACCTGCGCGCATAGTCAGGTGGAGGTCAATGGCTTTCCTCGGCGGCTCAGCCGGACAGGCAGGTGTTTGAGCCCGTTCTGGAAGTTGGACGTGAGGCGGACGGGCGCCCCCGCGAGCTCGACGTCCCAGGCGAGCAGTTCGGCGAAGACCGCCCGGAACTGCACACGCGCCAGGTGGGCGCCGAGGCAGAAGTGCGGGCCGAAGCCGAAGCTGACGTGGTCGTTCGGGCTGCGGGCGACGTCGAACCGGTCGGGGTCGGCGAAGACGGACGGGTCGCGGTTGGCGGAGGCGTGGTAGACGACGACCTTCTCGCCCGCGCGGATGCTCTGGCCGCCGAGCGTGAGGTCGCGGGTGGCCGTACGGCGGAAGTCCATGACCGGCGGCCAGAACCGCAGCATCTCCTCCACCGCCGAGCCGAGCAGGGCGGGGTCGGCGCGCAGCCGGGCCAGCTGGGCGGGGTGTTCGAGGAGGGTGAGCAGGCCGCCGGGGATGCCGTTGCGCAGCGTCTCGTTGCCGGCGACGGCGAACAGGAAGAACATGTTCTCGAACTCCGCCTCGGTCAGGCCGCCGTCCCTCATGGCCGACATGACCGACTCGCCGTGGGTGGTCTTGGCCAGCGCGTGCGCGTACGCGAACATGTCCGCCAATGCCGCGCGGGAGCGGGGGTTCACCCCCGGCCCGAGCCGCGGGCGGGAGGCGGTGGCGAGGCGGCCGATCGGGCTGAGCGACTCGGCGTCGGCCGTGGACAGCCCCGCGTAGTCGGCGTCCTGGTAGCCGATCACCCGGGACGCCCAGTCGTACAGCAGCCGCCTGTCCTCGTCCGGCACGCCCATGACGTGCGCGAGCGTCCAGACGGGCAGGTCGGCGGCGACCTCCACGAAGTCGCACACACCCGCGGCGAACAGCGACGCGGCCCGCTCGGCGATCGTCCGCTCCAGCGCCCGCACCGCGCGCGGCGTGAACGCGGCCGCCACGATCCCGCGCAGCCGGGAGTGGTCCGGCGGGTCCGTGTTCAGCATCATCGCCTGTACGAAGGCCAGGTCGGCGGGGGTGTCGGGGTCACGGATCTGCGTGGCGCCCAGGTGCGAGGAGAAGTCGTCCGCGGCGCGCAGCACGTGCTTGACGTCGGCGTGCCGGAACACGCCCCAGTATCCGGGCCCCTCGCGCCACGGGCCGACCGCCGGTTCCGGAATCCGGCAGACGGGGGCTTCCCGCCGCAACCGGTCGTAGAGGTCGTACGGGACGGCTTGCGCGTACGTGGACGGCAGAAAGACCTCACCCACGGGCGGCTTTTCCACTGGCGGTGTCCGTGGCACGAAGTTATCCACAGGCTCTCGCCGCGTCTCCTCGCTCATGCCTGCCAGCCTGCATGATGGGCGGGTGACTCCAGAAGACGGTGAGGCCATTCTGCGCGACTACTTCGCGCCCTGGATCCAGCAGCTCGGGCTGCGCGTGCGGGAGCTGGGTGAGCGCCACGCGGTGGTGTGCCTGCCCTGGTCCGACGCGCTGGCCAGAGAGGGCGGCGGCCTGTGCGGCCAGGCCATGATGGCCGCCGCCGACACGGCCACGGTCATCGCGATCTCCTCGGCCAGGGGCGGGTTCGTGCCGATGACCACGGTGCAGCAGTCGACGACGTTCCAGCGGCCGGTGACGGGCAAGGACGTGCTCATCGACGTACGCATCTCGAAACTCGGCCGGACACTGGCCTTCTCCGACGTGACGCTGACGGCCGACGGGGCGGCCGAGCCGGCCGCGCGGGCGTCCACGGTCTACGCGATCTTGGGCTGATCCCCTGTCTCAGGGGTTTCTCAGGTGCGGAAAGTAGGCTCAACCACATCAACTACCACTGGTTGAAGCTGGTGGTTTGCTCTCACGGTCCCGTCTGGGTGAAAGGAGGCCGGTAGCGTGCGGCTGGTTGATAACAGCCCAGCCCGCAACGCCGCGTGCGGCGATGTTGCGGGCCGCGATGTAGTCGGCGTGCCCAGCGAGGCCACACCTTGTGCAGACGAACCGGCCCCGCGCCGGCCGATTCGCCCTGGCCACGCACCCGCAGTCCGGACACGCCTGCGAGGTGTAGGCGGGGTCGACCAACAGGAAGGCGACTCCGGCCCGGGCGGCCTTGTAGCGGGTGAAGGTGATCTGCTGGGCGAAGGCCCAGTTGTGCAGGGTGCGCCGCTGGAACCGACGGCGTTGCCGATGCCGCCGCTGCCGCAGGGTGCGCACGTGGCCGTTACCGCCGACCGGCCCCGGCAAGGCGGGGCCGGGCAACACCACGCCGTCGCCGGTGACCGCCAGGTTAGCCACCCCTTGATCCACCCCCACGAAGCCGCCGACCGGCTCACGCACCGTCGGCTTGGGCAGGGTGAGAGCGACCTGCAGCAGCCACACCCCGCGCCGGCAGATCAGATCAGCCTCCCCCACCGGCAGCGCATCGATCGCTTTGAGGTCTTCCGGCCGGCCGGTGTAGGCGACGGTGACACGGCCGGTGGGTGTCCACAACGACACCATCCGGGCGTCACGGTTGAAACTCATCAACCGGGCGTCGTAAGGGACAGCGCCGTGCGGGCGGAAGATGTGAGCGCGTTTCTTGCTGGCGCGCCGGTTGGCATACGCGGCGGCGACCCGGGCGATCGCCCGCACGGCCGCCTGCGCGCCCAGCCCAGCCACCTGCGCCCGCACCGGATAGTAGGCCAGCCGATGCAACTCCACCACAGCGAAGACCCGGTGCTGCCAGGCCAGGCGGGAGACGACGGTGGCCGCCTGATTGCACAGCAGCACCGCCGCGGCCAGCGCGTCGGCTTGGGCCGGGGCGGGCGTGAGCCGCAGTTGCACGACCGTGGGCAGGCCGTGGCGTTTGGCGGCGGAGCGGCGGAGCGCCATCACGCACCTCCTGTCACTCCGGCCTCACCCACCGCACATATTACCGAAAGTGACCGAGCCTTTCCATACTGTTTTCGAGAGGAGGGGTGGCGCTTCCTTTCGGTCCTGAAGGACCGGGTCTCCGCGCCACCATTCAGATGAAACGTGTAGCCGCGCTGGTCACGGTGCTCGCCCTCGTGGGGGTGGTGACGTGGCTGGTGTGGCCGTCCGCCTCCGAGGCGAAGGGCCTCGACCAGCGCATCTCCGTCGTCGACGGGCCGGCGGGCGACCAGCGGGTCGAGCTCGACGCGACGTTCTTTCCCGCCGCGGGTGGCGGGAAGGCTCCGGTCGTGCTGCTCGCGCACGGGTTCGGCGGCAGCAAGCAGAGCGTGCGTCAGCAGGCTCAGCGACTGGCGCAGGACGGCTACGCGGTGCTGAGCTGGTCGGCTCGCGGCTTCGGCCGTTCGACCGGCGAGATCGCGCTCAACTCCGCCGACTACGAGGTCAAGGACGTCAAGCAGCTCATCGACTGGCTGGCCGAACGGCCCGAGGTCCGGCTCGACGCACCCGGCGACCCGCGGGTGGGCATCGCGGGCGGCTCCTACGGCGGGGCCATTGCGCTGATGACGGCCGCCTACGACAGCCGCGTGGACGCGATCGTGCCGCAGATCACCTGGGCCGACCTGGCCGACGCGCTGTTCCCCGACGGTGGCGGGCAGGGCCCGGCCAACGGCGTGTTCAAGCGCATGTGGGCGGGCTACTTCTTCGGCCGCGGCGCCCCGGTCCAGGCCGGTGGTGCGGCTCAGGGGCTCGGCGCGGCTCAGGGACTCGGCGCGCTCAATCAGCGGAGCGTGCCGCTGACGGCCGAGCAGGCCAGGTGCGGCAGGTTCCTGCCCGCGGTCTGCGAGATGTACCAGCAGGTCGCCAAGACCGGGCGGGCCACCCCGGAAGCGATCGAACTGCTGCGCAAGTCCAGCCCGGTGACGGTGGCCGGCCGCATCAAGGCGCCGACGCTGCTCATCCAGGGGCAGCGCGACTCGCTGTTCCCGCTCGGCCAGGCCGACGCCAACGCCAAGGCGATCGCCGCCGCGGGCACGCCGGTGAGCCTGGCCTGGTTCGACGGCGGCCACGACGGCGGCAACGGCGAGGCCGACTGGCTCTACGACCAGACGGCCGGCTGGTTCGGCCACTACCTCAAGGGTGACGGCACGCCGGTGCCGGAGCGGTTCACCGTGACCCGCGACGGCGGCCGCGACCCCGGCACCCGCCAGCGCATCAGGCTCCACCCCGAGTCCACCGCCTACCCCGGCCTCACCGGCACCGCCACCACCGCGATCACGCTCAAGGGCCCCGAGCAGAACATCGCCAACCCGCCCGGCGGCTCACCCGCCTCCATCTCCACGGTGCCCGGCGTCGGCGGCCTGCTCGGCGGGGGCGGCGGCGCGACCAACCTCAGCGTCGGGCTCGACATGCCCGGCCAGGTGGCCGTCTTCGAGTCGGCGCCGCTCACCGCCCCGCTCCAGCTCACCGGCAGCCCCTCGGTCAAGCTGAAGGTCTACGGCAAGGGCCAGGTGACGCTGTTCGCCAAGGTCTATGACGTGGCCGACACCGTACAGCCGCCCAACCTGCCCGCCGGGCTGGTCTCGCCCTTGCGCGTGACGGTTCCGGAGGGCGCCGACAGCGTGGAGACCACGGTCACGCTGCCCGCCGTCGACTACCGCTTCGCGGTGGGACACCGGCTGCGGCTGGCGGTGACGACGACCGACATGGGTTACGCCACCCCCGCCGAGCCGGCCTCCTACCGGGTCGGCCTGGCCGCACCCGCCCTCGCCGTACCGACGGTGTCGGCGCTGGCCGCACCCACGACCGGGGTGGCGTGGTGGGTGTGGGCGATGCCGCTCGCCGCCATCGCACTGGCCGCCCTCATCCTGGCCACCGGCCGAACCCCATCCCGCCGCCGGATCCTCGCTGTCCGCGACCGCCGCCGGACCGCCACCGTCCAGCAGGACGGCAGCCCGTCCGACGTGCACGGGGAGGACGACGGCCATGCCATCACCGTCCGGGGCAACGGTCGATCCGGTGTCTTCGTGAAGGACGCCGATCCGTCCGGCGCGGGACGTGTACCCGGTGGAGCGGAACCCGTGCCCGATGGAACGGGACTCGTGCCCGGCGAAGAGGTGCCGTTGGAGATCAGAGGGCTCACCAAGGCGTACCGCAACGGTGAGCTGGCCGTGGACGACCTGTCGTTCCGGGTCGAGCGCGGTCAGGTGCTGGGCCTGCTCGGCCCCAACGGCGCCGGCAAGACGACGACGATGCGCATGATGATGGGCCTCATCCAGCCCGACGCCGGTGAGGTCCGCATCTTCGGCGACCGGGTGACGCCCGGCGCGCCCGTGCTGTCCAGGCTCGGGTCGTTCGTCGAGGGGCCCGGGTTCCTGCCGCATCTGTCCGGCCGCGACAACATCGAGCTCTACTGGGCCGCCACCGGCCGCCCGACCGCCGACGCCCGGTTCGACGAGGCACTGGAGATCGCGGATCTGGGCAAGGCGCTGGAGCGGGCCGTACGCACCTATTCGCAGGGCATGCGGCAGCGGCTGGCGATCGCCCAGGCCATGCTCGGGCTGCCCGACCTGCTCGTCCTCGACGAACCCACCAACGGCCTCGACCCACCCCAGATCAGGGAGATGCGCGAGGTACTCAAACGCTATGCCCGCGACGGCCGTACGGTGATCGTCTCCAGCCACCTCCTGGCGGAGGTCGAGCAGACGTGCAGCCATGTGGTGGTCATGCACAGAGGCCGCCTGGTGTCGGCGGGCCCGGTGTCGGTACTGCTCAGTGCCGCCACCTCCACCAACGGACATGGGCCGCGCCTCGAAGACGTGTTCCTCGACCTCATCGGAGAGAAGTCGTGACCCACAGCTCCGCGAACGGGACCGCGACCGGCTCCGCCAACGGGACCGCAACGGGACCAGGCACTGAGATGGGGACCGGACCAGGGACCGGCACCGGGACCGGGACCGGGACCGGGACCGCGACCTTGACCGGGCCAGGGACCGTAAGCGGGTCCACGGCCCGCTCGGCGACCGGCTACGCGGCCCGCCGGACGTTGCCGTTGCGGGTCGAGGTCGTCAGGCAGTTCAAGCGGCGGCGCACGCTCGTCATGTTCGGGCTGCTGCTCGCGCTGCCGTGGATCCTGGTGATCGCCTTCCAGTTCGGCCCGCAGTCCAGCGGGCAGCAGCAGTCGGCGCTGCGCATCTCCGACCTGGCGACGGCCAGCGGTCTCAACTTCGCGGCGTTCGCCCTGTCGGTGTCGGCCAACTTCCTGCTGGTCGTGGCCGTCGCTCTGTTCTGTGGCGACACCGTGGCGAGCGAGGCGAGCTGGTCGTCGCTGCGCTACCTCCTGGCCGCGCCGGTGCCGCGTGACCGGCTGCTGCGGCAGAAGATCATCGTGGCGCTCGGCTACTCGGCGGCGGCGGTGATCTGCCTGCCTCTGATGGCGCTGCTCGCCGGCACGCTGGCGTTCGGCTGGCATGACATCCAGGTGCCCGGCACGGGTGAGACGATCCCGGCGCTCGACGTGCTGCCGCGCTTCGGCATCGTGATCGGTTACGCCCTGGTGAGCCAGCTGGTGGTGGCGGCGCTGGCGTTCCTCATCTCCACGATGACCGACTCACCACTCGGCGCGGTCGGCGGGGCGGTGGGCCTGTGGATCATCAGCACCATCCTGCAGGCCGTGGAGGCGCTGGGGTCGCTGCGGGAGTTTCTGCCGACCTTCTGGAACACGGCCTGGCTGGACGCCATCGCACCGGAGCTCGACTGGAGCGGCATGGTCAAGGGCGCCTCGGTGTCGGTGACGTACGCGGCCATCCTGATCGCCGTGGCCTTCCGCCGCTTCCGCCGCAAGGACGTGGTCAGCTAAGACGCCTGCCACTGCGGGCAGGTTCCGCCACCGCCACCTCTACCGCCACCGGAGTCATCCGCCTTCGGTGGCACAGGGCCCTTCGGTGGCGAACGCCCCGATCGCGCAAGCCCCTTCCGCAGGGACTCTTTTGGTGGCGTAAGCCATTCGGGAACGGGCGCCTGCGTCGGCCGGTTTCTGGCTGGTGACGGACTTCTGGCGTATGAGGAAGGCGGCCTGCTGCGGAACCGTCTCCGTGTCCGGCCTGCCCGCTTAACGTCACCTAATGGCGCCCAATAACGCCCAACGGACGATCACCCCCAGTGAGGTGGCTTGTCGTCCAGGTAGAAGGAGTCCGGGTCGGTGTCCTGGGAGTCGCGCCAGTCGCCCCAGCCGAGGTCCGTATCGTCGTCCGTCTGCTCCGGGAGGAATTCACTCACGGTATACATGCTACCCAGAGGGACAAACCCATTCCCGGCCCGCGCGGCTTATCCCGTACGGCGAAGGGCCCCGAGGGTACGATGCCAAAGCAGGTGTCGCCTATCCCCCGTGAGGTCGCCCATGGCCACCCCGACCGGCTGGCGGCGAGAAGGCAATCTGCCGTCGGAGCTGACCAGCTTCGTGGGGCGGACCCGCTTGCTCGCCAACCTCAAGCGACATCTCGCCGAGTCGCGGCTGGTGACGGTCACGGGCATCGGCGGTGTGGGCAAGTCCCGCACGGTGCTCCGGCTGGCGCACCAGATCCGCTCCCAGTACGAGGATGGCGTCTGGTTCGCCGATCTGGCCCGGTTGCAGGACGCCGGGATGGTCAAGCACACCATCGCGTCGGCGCTGGGCATCGCCGACCAGTCGTCGCGGACCGAGTCCGAGTCGCTGTCGGAGTGGGTCGGCGATCGGGACATGCTGCTCATCATCGACACCTGCGAGCATCTCGTACAGGGCTGCGCCGAGCTGGTCGAGGAGCTGCTGGAGCGCGCTCCCAACCTGAAGGTGCTGGCCACCAGCCGTCAGTCGCTGCACCTGCCCTACGAGCACGTGATCCCCGTCCCGCCGCTGCAGGTGCCGGGCGACGATCCGACCGAGAGCCTGTTCACCAACGAGTCGGTGCAGCTGTTCGGGGCTCGGGCCGGCGCGGTGATGCCCGACTTCGTGCTCGACGAGCAGAGCATCGGGGCGGTGGCCGAGCTGTGCCGCCGGCTCGACGGCATTCCACTGGCGATCGAGCTGGCCGCCGTACGCCTGCGGGCGCTGTCGGTCGACCAGATCCTGGGGTTGCTGGCCGATCGGTTCAGCCTCCTGGCGGGCGCCAGTCGTACGGCACTACCGCGCCATCAGACGTTGCGCGCGGCGATCGGATGGAGCCACGAGTTGTGCGAACCGGCGGAGAGACTGCTGTGGGCGCGGCTGTCGGTGTTCGCGGGCGACTTCGAGCTCGACGCGGCCAGGTTCGTGTGCGCCGATGACCGGCTGCCGTCCGAGGACATCACCGACCTGGTCACCGGGCTGGTGGAGAAGTCGATCCTGCTGATCAGGAGCAATCACGCCGGTGTCCGCTACAAGCTCATCGACACGCTGGCCGAGTACGGCGAGGAGTGGCTGGACAAGCTCGGGCAGACCGAGCAGATGCGGCACAGGCATCTGGAGTACTACCTGAGCCTGGCGCAGCGCAGCGAGGACGCCTGGTCAGGGCCGAGGCAGATCTACTGGTTCGTCCGCATGCGCCAGGAGCACGACAACGTGCGGGTGGCTCTCGAGCACGCGCTGCGGTCGCCCGGTGAGTCCGTCCTGGCGCTGACCCTGCTGTCGTCGCTGTGGTTCATGTGGGTCTGCTGCGGGTTCGTCCGCGAAGGCCGGCTCTATCTGGAACGTGCGCTGCAGGCCAACCCGGGAGTGAGCAAGGAGCGCTGCAAGGCTCTCTGGGTGCTCTCCTACGTACGCAGCGGCCAGGGCGACAGCGCGGGTGCGCTGGCGGCGGCCGAGCAGTGCAGCACCGAGGCGGTCCGGGTCGGCGACTCCAAGGCGGTCATCCTCGCCTCCAAGATGCAGGGGACGGCGGCCCTGCTGCAGGGCGACCTGCAGAAGGCCAGCGCGCTGCTGGGTGTGGCGATCGAGTTCAACACCGACAACAAGGAGCTCAACCCGGGCCTGCTGCCGGCCATCGTCGAGCTGTCGCTGGTGCTGTCCGCGCAAGGCGAGCTCTACGAGGCCGAGTCCCTGCTGCAGGACTGCCTGCAGGTGTGCAGGGAACGCGGCGAGCTGTGGCTGAGCTCCTACGCGCAGTGGTCGCTGTCCATCACCCGGCTGGCGACGGGCCGGGCCGAGGACGCGCTGCAGAGTGCGCGCGAGGGACTGCGGATCAAGCGCCACTTCCACGACACGCTCGGCACGCTGCTGGTGCTGGAGACCACGGCCCGCATCTTCGCCGTCATGGACCAGGCGCCGCTCGCCGCGCGGCTGCTCGGCGCGCTCCATCAGAACTGGAAGACGGCCGGCCTGCCCATGCTCGGCGCGCCGTTCCTCACCAGCGACCACGAGCAGTGCGTCAAGGAGTGCCAGAAGGTGATGGGCGAAGACTCCTACAAGAACGCCTTCGAGGAGGGCACGCGGCTCGATCTCGATGAGGCGTCCGCGCTCGCGCTCGGCGAGCTGGACGCCCCAGGAGATGTCGGCTAGACGGCCTGCGGCCAGCACGTGCCGGTCGGCCAGGCGTGGACGTAGCGGGCGCTGCCGAGCGAGAACGCGATGTGCCCGCGCACCCAGTGTTCGAGGCCGCGCACATACTTGTGCACCGGTAACGAGGCCCAGTGGTCGAGCGCCGCGCGCCGGTCGAGGAAGGCGGCGATGGCTTCGTTGTGCATGTTCGCCACTTCTTGCAGCGCCTCTTGCAGCGTGAGGGTCTTGTGCGTGGCCAGCACCGTGACGAGGTTGTGCCGGGCCTTGTCGTTGCCGCGCTCCTTGGCGTACGACAGCAGGTCATTGTCCCAGCCGATGAGGTCGCAGGCGAGATCGGAGAGTGCGCGCACGTCCGGATGGTGCCATTCCTCCGCTTCGAGCCGGTAGCCGCCGCACGCGTCGATGAGCGCGAGACAGGTGTACGTGGCCCCGGTGATGCGGCGCATGAGCACGTAGTCCTCGGGCGTGGGGATCAGGTCGACCTCGCGGTTGGCGGCCTCCCAGATCTGGGCGAAGAGGTACTCCTTTACCGTGATGCGCCACCTGTCCACTTGCGCGGGGGTGGCGGTGTCCGAGATTCGGTGGAGCAGCTCGCACAGGGCGAGCCCGAAGGGGTCGGTGACGTCCGGGTCCTTGCGGCCGTCGAGGATCTCGAGGAGCGGCGGAAGGGCGCGGGCCAGCGCAGAGGCCCGGTGTCCCATCAGCTCGCCCTCGCAGAACGCGTCGTCGAACGCGAAGAGCCAGTTGTACCAATCGTTGATCAGCCTGAGACTGTCTCGCGGCACGGTGGGGTTGGTACGCGCGGCGAGGAGGCCGATCTTTGAGCGCCGGAAGTGCTCGATCGTGTCGGCTCCGGTGAGCATGTGCGAGGCGGCCAGCCATGCGTGGCTTTCCGAGTCGATCTCTGTGGCGTGCACGTTGATCTCGTTCGGGAACGGGCATGGCAATGGAGGGATGCGAAGCGGTCGCCTACTGAAGGAGTGCGCAGAAGTAACCACCCTCCCAGCATGACGATGGACTGTTCGAAAGGCCACACTCGATAACTTCCCGGACATTTCGCCATATTTCGCACTATTTACCGATTTGCCGGAACCATTCAAGGAACTGGTCGTTCGCGAACATCCGCGCCGTATCCACCGCTGAAGGGGTTCCGGCCGCCGGATCCGCACCCGCGTCGAGCAACGCTCTGACCACGGCAGACTCCTTCTTGAACACGGCACCCGCCAGAGGTGTCTGGCCACGGTCGTTCGCTCGTCCCGGATCAGCACCCAGCTCGGCGAGCATCCGGACGGTCGCGGCGTGACCGTGATAAGCCGCCAGCATCAGCAAAGTGTCACCTTTGCTATTGGTGAGATTTGCCGGAACCCCGGCGTCCACGTAGGCGCGCAACGTCTCCGTGTCGCCCGCCCTGGCCAGGTCGAACATCCGCGTGGCGAACTCTTCGAGCTCCGGATCTCCGTCCATGTCCACCATTCTCCCTCGATAGGGTGCCTTGCACGGAATCGTTGCGGCTCGTCGTAGGTTCTGGAGAGAGTACCTAGGGAAAGGCTGTCCAACCGTGTTCGACCCGACGGATCTCTACAAGCTCGCAGACGATGCGCCCGAGCTGGCCGATCCCGTGCTCTTGTACCACTTCGACGGCTTCGTCGACGCGGGTGGTGCCGGGCGCCTCGCGCTGGGCCACCTGCTGGCTGAGCTGGAGCACCGGACCGTGGCGACGTTCGACGTGGACCGCCTCCTCGACTATCGCTCGCGGCGGCCCATCATGACCTTCGACACCGACAGATGGGTCGAGTGCGAGAGCCCCGAGCTGGCCGTCTACGCCGCGAAGGACGCCACCGGCACCCCCTTCCTGGTGATGAGCGGACCCGAGCCCGACCGTGAGTGGGAGCTGTTCACCCGGGCGGTCGGCGCCCTCATCGACCAGCTGAAGATCAGCAAAATAGTCACGCTGCACGGCATCCCGATGGCGGTCCCGCACACCCGGCCGCTCGGCATCACCATGCACGCCAGCCGTCCCGAGCTGATCAATGCCCAGACCAGCTCCTTCGGCCGGGTACAGGTGCCGGCCAGCGTGGCCGCCCTGATCGAGTTCCGGCTCGGCGCCAAGGGGCACGACGCGCTGGGGTACGCGGTCCACGTTCCGCACTACCTGTCTCAGGCCGAATACCCGCACGCCGCGGTCGCCGCCCTGGAGGCGGTCACGCGGGGCACCGGCCTGCTCTTCCCGCTGGACGCGCTGCGCGAGGCGGCCCAGCGCACCACGACCGAGATCGAGGAGCAGATCCAGGCCTCGACCGAGCTGTCCACGGCCATCAGCGGCCTTGAGCAGCAGTACGACGCGTTCTCGGGCGGCTCCGATCGCGAGAACCTGATCGCCGAGGCCACCCCGATGCCCACCGGCGACGAACTCGCCGCCCAGTTCGAACGCTTCCTGGCCGAACGCGACGACGAGTAGGAGCGCTCGCGGGGCGCCCCCGCCCCATGGCCAGGCGGAAGACGCGAGCGGCGGCCAACCGCACGCCGGGCCGACCACGGCGACCAACCGCCGCCGCACGCCGGACCGACCACGGCGAGAGTGCCCCACCGCGCCGGGCGGTGACGGTGGGGCCTCGCGTTACGCTGGGCCGATGAGCGAGATCGAGGTCGGCCTGGTCGGGTACGGCACGGCGGGCGCGTTCTTCCACGCGCCCCTGGTCCACGCCACCCCCGGCCTGCGGCTGTCCGCCGTCGTCACCGGAAACCCGGCGCGAGCCGACGAGGTGGCCGCCCGCTACGGCGCGGTGCCCGTGCCGGAGTTGGCCGGGCTGTGGGACCGCTGTGACCTCGTGGTCGTCGCCTCGCCGAACAAGACCCACGTGTCGGTGGCCACCGAAGCCCTCACCCGCGGTAAGCCGGTCGTGGTCGACAAGCCTCTGGCCCGTACCGCCGAGGAGGCCCGCCGGCTCGTACGACTGGCGGCCGAGCGCGACCTGATGCTGACCGTCTTCCAGAACCGGCGCTGGGACGGCGACTTCCGCACCCTGAGCCGGCTCACCAAAGAGGGCCGCTTCGGCGACGTGCTGCGCCTGGAGTCCCGCTTCGAGCGCTGGCGGCCGGTGCCCAAGGGCGGCTGGCGCGAGGCCGGCGGCCCCGAGGAGATCGGCGGCCTGCTCTACGACCTGGGCAGCCACCTGGTGGACCAGGCGTTGCAGCTGCTCGGGCCGGTGCGCGACGTCTACGCGGAGAGTGACATCCGGCGCGAGGGGGTGGCGGCCGACGACGACACGTTCATCGCGCTGTCCCACGTCAATGGCGCCCGGTCGCACCTGTGGGCCGGTGCGCTGGCCGCTCAGGCCGGGCCGCGGTTCCGGGTGCTCGGGTCGCGGGGGGCGTACGTCAAGTACGGGATGGACGTGCAGGAGGAACGGCTGCGCGCCGGGATCTCGCCCGACTCGCCGGGGTTCGGCGAGGAGAGCGAGGCGATGTGGGGGCTTGTCGGGAAGGATGACGACAAAACCTCGGTCCGCACCGAGGCTGGGGCGTACCTCGACTTCTACCGCGGCGTCGAGTCCTGCCTGCGCGCGGGCACACCGCCCCCGGTGAGCCCCGACAGCGTGATCGACGCGCTGACCGTCATCGAGGCGGCCCGCCTGTCGGCGGCCGAGCGCGTGGTCGTGCAGCTGTTGCAGGAGCGCGGCTGAGAACCTCATACGGGGGTTCGTCACGTGACCGTCCCGATCCTCTGCGGCGGTCCGTAGTGGCTGAGGACCTTTGAGAGGGATACCCCTCCGGGGAACGGAAGAAGACGGCCGGAGGGCCTACTCGCGTAGCCGGGCCCTCATCGTCTCCGTGTCGGCCTCCGTCCACCCGTGTGACTCCAGCCACGCCGCCGGCCCGCCGAACCGCTCGTCCAGCACCGACAGGAACTGCTCCATGTACCGCGCCCGCGGCATGTGGTCGTCGGCGGGCCGTGAGTCGAGGTCGTCGCGGTAGGTGGAGCTGCCGCGCAGCCGCCGCAGCACCTGCTCCAGCCGCTCCCCGGTGGCCACGTAGTCGGCGATGATCCCCTCTCGGGTGACGCCCGTAACCTCCAGGGCCAAAGCCGACAGCACCCCGGTGCGGTCCTTGCCGGCCGCGCAGTGCACCACGGCCGCGCCGTCGTTCAGCGCCATCGCCCGCAGCGCGGCCACCACCGCGTCGGGCCGGTCCCGCAGGTAGCCGTAGTAGAAACCGGTCATCCGCAGGTCCTCGTCCAGCTGACGCTCCTGCCAGGGCAGCACCCGGTCGCCGTCGATGGTGTCGGCCTCGACGTCGGTGTGCCTGCCTCCCTCGGCGAACAGGGTCAGATGGTGATGCGTCACCTCGGGCATCCGGGTCAGCGGCCCGGGGCCCTCCAGCGCGACCTCGGCGTTGGAGCGGAGGTCGACGACGTGGCGCAGCTTGAGCTCGCCGACCAGCCGGGAGACGTCCTTGTCGGTGAGCCCTTGGAGATTGTCCGCCCGAAAAATCCGTCCGTAGCGGGTGACGCCGCCGTCATGGGTGGTGAGACCACCCAGGTCACGCACGTTGACGGCGCCTTCCAGATCGATCCATCGCGTCATCTCGTTCATTGATTAGACCCTATATGTCGCTTAAAAATGAGCGGATTCGAGGTTCATAACGCAGCATGAACGGTATGGATCCGCGTGCTCTGCCCCCGAGGCTGGTGATCGACCCATCCCTGCCTCCGGACATCTCCCTCCAGCTGCGATCCAGCCCGCACATCCTTCGCATGGCCAGAACCGGCCGGCGGATGGGCTCCTCCGTCAATCCCCTCCTGCTCCTCGTCCTTCCGGCGCTCCTGATGCTGATCTGGGCCGTGACCGACGCGAGCGGCGCGATCGTGGCCGCGCTCGGGATGAGCCTGATCGCGCTGCTGCGGTGGATGGCCGTGGACTCGACGAACCGGGCGGCCAAGAAACGTCTGCGGCTCGCCTCCGAGTACGCCGCCCACTACGTCTTACCCGAAGATCTCGACCATCCCTGCCAGATGCTGCTTCGCCGCGCCCAGGACGCCGTGGACGCGATCCTGAACTCCCAGGTGAACAGGGCAGGGCTGATCGACACCATCGACAATCGGGTGACATTGCCGGAAGAGGTGTGGCAGATCGCCCAGCGGCTGGCCAAGCTGTCGTCCATGCACGCCGAGCAGGGCCGGCTCATCCCGCGCGACCTGCCCACCGGTATGGAGGACGCGTTCAAGCCGTACACCACCGCGCTGGACGCGGCCTGGACGTCGCTGTCGCGGCGGGTGCGCCACCTGGAGAAGTACGCCAAGCAGGTGGTCAAGGCGGACAAGGTCTTCCACGCGCACCGGCGGCTGGAGGCGCTGGCCGCGCGGACGCCTGACTACCAGCAGCTGATCGCCGAGACCGTTCACGACGAGCAGGCCCGTACGCACATCAGGGAGCTGGCCGACCAGGCCGCGCACGTGCGCAAGCTGTTCGAGGAGAGCATCTACCAGGCCCGGCAGGCGGCCGGCGAGCTGCTCAGGGCCCCACTCCCCTGAACCAGGGCCTGCTCAGGACTCCACTTGCCTGAGCAGCTCCAGCGTCCTGCGCATGCCGGCCTCGTTGCCAAGGCTGCGGTAGATGTCCCTGGCCTGGGTCAGGGGCTCGACGGCCGCCCGCGGCCCACCCGAGTCGAGGTGCGTCTCGCCGAGGTAGCGCAGGCTGAGCGCCATCCACCACCGGTCGTCGAGCTCCTCGAAGGCGTGTACGGCCCGGCGCAGCTCACGCTCCGACTCCTCGATCCGGCCCAGCCTGGCCAGCGCCCGCCCGGCCGACAGCGCGGTGCGCGCCACTCCCCAGGAGTCGCCGAGCGCCACCAGGATCTCCTCCGCCCGCCGGACGAAGTCGAGCTCGCGCAGCCCGTTGGACGGGTCGCCGACCTCGCCGGCGGCGCGCAGGCAGCGGGCCTCCTCCCACAGCTCGCCCCGCTGCCGGAACATCTCGGCGGCGCGGTCGAGGCTGAAGCCGGCCTTGGTGAAGCCTTCCAGGGCGGCCCGGTGCTCGCCTTCGCGATGCCGGCCGCGGGCCTGCGCGGCGAGCACCTCGCCGTAGGCACGCAGTGTCTGGGCCTCGGAGTAGCGGTTGCCCGCGTGCTTGAACACCTCAAGGGCGTCTTCGAGCAGCTCCCTGGCCTCCTCGGGCCGCCGCTCGGCCAGCCGCATCTCGGCGAGGTTGCGCTGGGTGCGGGCCATCCACCAGACGTCATCCTCGCCCTTGAACGAGGTGATGGCGCCGATCAGGTAGGACTGCGCGCGGTCGAGGTGGCCGTCGTTGAACAGGGCCATGCCGATCGTCCGCATCGCCCTGGCCGCCCACCACGACTCGCCCAGGTCGACGAAGATCTCCAGCGCCTGCTCGGCGCCCACCCGGCCCTGCTCGTGCCCGCCGAGACCGCCCTGTACGGCAGCGCGGTCGAGCAGCGCGATGCCCAGGGCGCGCCGGTCGCCGGTGCGCCGCGCGGCCTCGCAGCCCGCCTCGGCCACGGCGTGCCAGTCGGTCCAGTAGGCGCGCAGCGAGTGGCACAGCGAGCAGAACGCCCTGGCCAGCCCGGAGGTCAGCTCCCACAGCTCCAGCTGCCTGGCCAGGTTGATCATGGCGAGCAGCGAGAGCCGCTCGGCGTTGAGCCAGTCGCCCGCGTGCGTCTGCCCCTCGATACCGGAGCTGCGCCCGCCGCGGCTCCAGTCCTGCGGCCAGCGGTCCTGGGCCGCCTCCTCCGCGCGGCGGCGGTAGCCGGACAGCACCCGCTCGATCGCGGCCCGGCGCCGGCCCTGGTCGTCCTCCTCGGCCGGCTCGGTGGCGAACAGCCGGACCAGGTCGTGCAGGCGGTAGCGCATGGCGCCGGTCTGGTCGACGCCCGAGCTCTCGGCGAGCTGCGCGTCGATCAGCGCCTCCAGCTGGTCGGCGCCGTCGAGCCCGGAGATGTCGAGCAGTTCGCCCGCCACCCAGCCGGGCACGTCGGGCGAGGTGAGCGCGGACAGCAGGCGCAGCAGGCGACGCTGCATGCCGGTGCAGTCGTCGTAGCTGAGCTGCACGGAGGCGCGCACGCTCTTGTCGACGGTCTGCGCGAGTTCGAGCTGGTCGAGGCGGCGGCGCTCGTCGGCCAGCCGGTCGGCCATCTGGCGCAGCGTCCAGTGTTCGCGGGTGGCCAGCCGGCCGCCGCAGATGTTGATCGCCAGCGGCAGGTAGTCGCAGATCCGGACGATCTCCTTGGCCGAGGCGAGGTCGTCGACCACCCGTTCGCCGCCGGCCAGCCTGGCCAGCAGCTCCACGCCGTGGGCCTCGCTGAACACGCCCAGCTGGGTGTCGTGGGTGCCGTTGAGGAACAGCGGCTGGCGCGAGGAGACCAGCACGGCGCAGCCCGGCTCGGCCGGGATCAGCGGCTTGACCTGGTCGGCGCCGTGCGCGTTGTCGAGACCGATGAGGATCCTGCGGTCCTTGGTCCAGGTCAGCCAGAGCTTGCGCAGCTCGTCGAGACCGCCGGGATCGGTGGTCAGCCGGACGCCCAGCGCGCGCAGGAACCCGATCAGCACCTCCTCCGGGCGCACCGGGGCGTCGACGCCGCCCCGCAGGTCCGCGTAGAGGCGCCCGTCGGGGAACGCGCCGGCGACCTCCTGCCCGAACCTGGCCGTCAGCGCCGACTTGCCGACGCCGCCCCGGCCGTACACGGAGACGACCAGCGGCGGCGAGACATCGCTGGACCTGGACTTGCGCCGCTCGCCGAAGACCGTCCGCAGCTCGGCGAGCGCCTCGACGCGCCCGGTGAAGTGCTCGGGCACGGGCGGCCATTGGTCCGGCGGACGCGAGGACGGCTCGGCCGTGATCTCGCGCTTGGGCCGCGCCTCGGTCGTGGCCCAGGTGGTGAGCCCGACGAGGAGCGCCGCGATCATCGTCACGCCCACCTTCGCGATGGGCGGGATGTCCCAGTCGACGGAAGCGGCCAGAACGCTGGCCGCCGCGGCCGCGATGCCGGCCGAGACCGGCGCCGCCCATGGCATCTTCCTACGCCGCGAACGCGGCTTCTCCGGCAGCTGCCCTGTCAAGGACCACCTCCGGGGCTGATTCAAGCGGATGGGGTACGGCCTGCGCCAGCCGTACCCCGTCCTTAAGCTAAAGGCCGATCACCGGACAGGTGGCCGTCACCGTCTTGGCCGGGTCGCTCTCCGACGTCGCGGTGAGCTTGACCTTGGCGGTCCGGTCACCACCCGAGGCGCGTACGGCGTTGACCGTGACCACCTCCTGCTTGCCGAAGTCGATGGCGGCCAGGGCGTTGGGCAGCTGAGCGGTCCAGCCCTTGCCCTGCACCTCGGCCTTGAGCCGGTAGACGTCGGAGTTGAGGTAGGCGCTGACGTCCTCGGGGTGCTGCCCCTGCGCCGGGGCCGCCTTGCCGGTGTTGAGCAGCGGGAAGTTACAGGTCGACACGCCCTGGCCGGCCGGGATCCCGGTCCCGGGCAGCAGCTTGACGCCGCGCTTCTGCGGGCCCGCGCCGTCGAGCGAGCGGATCGCGACCGTGTACGACAGCGTGCCCTTGCGGTCGCGCTTCAGGTCGGTCACGTAGAAGTGCAGGCGGTTGGCCTGGTCGACGTACTCGTACTGGCTGCCGGAGCCGGTGCCCGCGTGGAAGAGGGCGTCGGACAGCTGGCGGTAGTCGCCGATCGTGATCGGCACCTTGGTCCCGTCGGGCATGACGTAGTCGGTCATCCCGATGTCCTGCGGGTTGGCGTCGATCACCCACTCGAACGGCGAGCGGTCCTGGTTCTTGGTCTTGGCCACGAGCACGCCGGAGTCGGGGGTGAAGGAGTCGGTGCCGACCCGGTCGACGACCTCGACCGTGTAGTTCTCGTAGCCGCCGCCGTCGCAGAGCGGGTTGGTCTGCGTACTGCAGGCCGGGCTCTTGTCGCCGGTGTCGAAGGAGATGTTGACGCCCGACAGGTCGGTCTGGCCCGGCTGCACCTCGCGGGCGATGACCCTGGCCTTGACCAGGCCCGACTCGTCGAGGGCCTCACGTGACAGGCGCAGCACGTTCTGCTCGTCGACCATCTCCAGCTTGATCTTGTTGCGCAGCATGTGCTGGGCGCCCATGGACGCGCCGGAGGTCGGCGGGATCAGCCAGCGGGAGTGCGGGCCGCCTGGACCGTTGAAGCTGCCCCGGCTGAGCATCTCCCAGATGCCGGTGTAGGCGCGGCGGGCCGGAACGCCGTACGGGTTGTTGTAGTTGTCGAGTACGCCCAGGATGTGGCTGAACTCGTGGGCGTACACGGCCATGCCGGAGCTCTCGGCCTGGACGGAGTCGACGCCGATGTTGGCGTTGGGCCAGAAGTTGGAGCCGGCCTGCCAGGAGGTCCAGTCGACGTAGCGGGTCTGGGCCCAGTTCGGCAGGGCGGGGTCGGGCGGACCCCACTCGTCGGTCACGTCCTCCTTGGTAGGAAATTTCATCATCCCGAACTCCTGCCAGGTGGACGACTCGTCCTGGCCGGCGCTCACGTAGAAGATGAAGTCGAACTGCTTGGCCGCCTCTTCGCCGATCGCGCCGATGAACGCGGCGTGACCGTCGGTACGCAGGTTCTTGTTGCACGAGTCGCCCGCCGGGCAGGCGGTGCCGCCCTGGAACTCCATGGCGTACTCGTGGTCCTTGCCCGGCATGGTGTACGGGCCGAAGCCGGTCAGCTCGACGCCGTAACGCCCACCGGAGTCCTCCATCCAGTACTCGTGGATGGTGTGACCCTTGTTGAGGTCGTTCGGGGTGTTGAGGAAGTCCTGGTAGAACTTCGCCACCTGGTCACGCGGGATGTCGTGGGCCTCGGCGCTCGGGTTGCGGTAGATCGTGGAATTCTTGGGCTGGGTGACCACGAACTGCTGGTTCGGATAGTCCAGGAGCACCAGCGCGCCCTTGAAGGTGCGCTTGGAGCCCTTGACGGCCGGGTCGTTCCAGCGGGTGCCCGGCACCTTCTTGTAGTCCGCCCACGTCATGTGGTCGGGGTTCTCCCAGTTCTGCGGGTCGATCGGCGCGATGCCGCCCACCGACCGGCTACGCAGCGACTGGGCGTCCGAGGGCGCGTCCTGTTGCCAGGGCTGGGTCTGCGGCCAGTGGTTCTGCCGCCAGGGGTATTCGGGATCGTCTGTGGGGGGTGCTGCGGAAGCCGGGGTCGCCACAAGGCTCATCGGAATCAGCACGAGGGCCGCCAGCAGACCTTTCAGCAGCTTCTTGGGGGCAATCACGGATCGACGTTATAGACGAAGTTGACGGAGATCACCGATCAGTTGTAGGGAAGACTTGTGGCGTGTCCTCCGACAAATGACGAAATATCCAGGTGACGTGGTGGCGGATCTCCAGCGGACGGTGGACGAGCTGGCCGCTCGTCTTGACAGACCGCTGTTGCTGGAGGACCGCGTGCAACGCGTCGTCGTCTACAGCGAGCAGAACGGCGCGATGGACGACGTCCGCCGCGACTCGATCCTGCGCCGGCACTCCACGCCCGAGGTACGCCAGTGGGTGCGCGCCGCCGGGATCCACGAAGCCGCCGGGCCGTTACGCATCCCGGGCGCGCCGCACCTGGGCCTGCTCCCCCGGGTCTGCGTTCCGGTACGGCACGACGCCGGGCTGCTGGGCTTCCTCTGGTTCATCGACTCCGGCCCGGCCATGTCCGGCGCGCGGGTCGCCGAGGCCGCTGCGGCGGCGCCCGCCCTGGCCCTGACGCTCTACCACGAGAGCCTGGCCACGGGGCTGGCCTCGCACCGGGAGCTGGAGGCGGTCACCGGCCTGCTGCTCGGCGAGCGGGACTCGGCCCGGCAGCTGATCGAGGCCGGCGCCTTCCCGCAGGCCCAGCCGGTGACCGTACTGGTGGCCAGGCCCCTGGCGGACGAGCCGGACGAGGCGCTGCGGCTCGCGCTGGAGCAGGGCCTGCTCGCGCTGCGGCGGCGGCTGAGCGGGCACCACCCGCTGCACCTGGTCCGCTACGACCACGCCGTGCTGCTGACCGCGGGCGGCGCGATGGCGGCCGACGAGCTGCACGCGGCGATGTCGATCCCGGTGGTGGTCGGGATCGGGCGGGCCAGGCCGGCGCTCGCGGAGGCGGCCGGGTCGTACACGGAGGCGCGGCACGCGGCCGAGGTGGCCGCCCGGGTGCCCGATCTCGGCCGGTCGGTGGAGTGGGCCCGGCTCGGCGTCTATCGGATGCTCACCCATCTTCCGCAGCACGAGCTGCATCCGGGGCTGGCGGAGCTGCTCGCCGACGATCAGTATCTGCCGCTGCTGGAGACACTGGAGACGTACCTGGATCTGGCGGGCAGCGCGGTGGCCACGTCGCGGGCGCTGCGCCTGCACCGCACCTCTCTGTACTACCGGCTGCAGCGGCTGGAGGAGCTGGCCCGCACCGACCTGAAGGACGGCGGCGAGCGGCTGGCCCTGCACCTCAGTCTCAAGCTCGCCCGGCTTTCCGGCAGGTACCGGCCCAGGGAGGCGCGGCCCGGCACGTGATTGCATGCCTGGCCCAGCTCACGTTTAATGCCCAGAAGGAACGCCCAGCGGGTAAAGACCACAAGGTCGACTCCAGCGGGTAAATCCAGCAGGTCATCCGACGGGAGGTCCTCTTGCCGTCCGCGAAGCGTGCCGCATCTGGCCGAGCGCCGAGACTCGGCAGGCGCACGCCCGCGCCCATCGTCCTCCACTCCGCCCCGCTGGTGCTGCCGATCGGCGCCGACCCGCTGCGCGGCGCCGCGGTCGCGGTCCGGGGCGAACGGGTCCTCCAGGTGGGGCTCCGGGAGGAGCTGCTCGCCTACTTCCCCGTCACCCGGGAGCAACGCTGGCCGGGCATGATCGTGGCGGGGCTGGTGGACGCCTGCGCCACGGCGGCCGTGCCGCCGCCCGGGGTGACCTCGCGGGCCGGCGTCGCCGCCGACCCGGCCGAGCCGGCCAGGCTGCCCGGCGTCTCCTATGTCGAGGTGTCGTACGAGTCCGAGCAGGTATGGGAGGAGACCGGGCGCGACGCGGTCATCACCGCGATCCGCGAGGTCGATCGGCCGCGTACGGTGGGCATCGCCGCGTACACGCCCGACCCGCAGGTGCTGGAGGACGTGGCGGTGCTGGCCAGGACGTTCGGCCTGCGGCTGCTGGCCGACCTGGACCGCCATTCGCCCGCGACGCTCGACGAGGCGGGCATCCTGGGGCCGCACTGCCACGTGGCCTGCGGCCGGCCGCTGGATCCCGGCGAGCGCAAGCTGCTGCGGCTGCGCAAGAGCGTGATCGCGCTCTGCCCGTCGCCCCCCGACGACCTGCCGGCGCTCCTGGACGAGGGCAACCGCGTCGCCTTCGGCACCCGCGCCCCCGCCGTGGCCGGCCCGGTGGCCGATCTGCTCACCCTGGCCAGGTCCATCAAGCAGTACACCAAGGGGCGCGGGCCGCGGTCCCCGGGACTGGACCGCAGGCTGGTCGAGGCCGCCACGCTGGGCGGGGCACGGGCGCTCGGCATGTCGAGCGGGGCGGGCCGGATCGGCTCACTGGGGCCGGGCAGCCGGGCCGACTTCGCGGTGTTCGACGCCCGCGGCCGGTACCCGTACGCCGCTCTGCTGAGCGGGGCGCCCTGTCTCGCCACGGTCGTCGGCGGCACGGTCGTCGGCAGCTGACCGGTGCCTAACGTGGCTGGCCGTCGACCACCCCGAGCAGCTCCTTGAGCTGGTCGCGCTGGTCCTCGGACAGGACCGCGAACAGGTCCTGACCCGCCTGCCTGCGCGCCTCCCGCGACCGCTCGTGCATCGCGCGGCCCGCCGGCGTGATCACGACCAGCGTGGAGCGCCGGTTGGCCGGGTCGACCTCCCTGCGTACCAGGCCCGCCTGCTCCAGGGTGTCGATGACGGGAGTGACCGAGCGCGGCACGATCCTCAGCTCGTCGGCGAGCTGCACCATCCTGAGCGGCCGGTCGGCGTCGGCGAGCGCGCGCAACGCCCGCGCCTGCCCCGGGTTCACGCCGAGGGGCGCGAGGCGATGCGCGTAACCGTGCCGCAGGCGGCGGCCGACCCGGTGCAGGAGCTCCGACAGCTCCACGTCCTCCATGCCGAACAGCTTAGCCGGAATAAGTATGAGCTAACCTCTGTTTGAGGGAGCATCTGATTAGGAGGCCTACTTGGCCGAGGAACCACGCGCGCCCTTGCGGCGCATCATCAAACTCTTCCGCGCCTACCGGGGCCGGCTGGCCGTCGTCGGCGCCCTCATCCTGCTGTCGTCACTGGTCTCGCTGGCCTCGCCGTTCCTGCTGCGCGAGGTGCTGGACGTGGCGATCCCCTCCCGCGACGCCATGCTGCTCGCGCTGCTCGCCCTGGGCATGATCCTGGTCGCGGTGATCACCAGCGTGTTCGACGTGCTGCAGACGCTGGTGTCCACCACGGTCGGGCAGCGGGTCATGCACGACCTGCGTACCGCCGTCTACGGCCACCTGCAGCGCATGTCGCTGGCCTTCTTCACCCGCACCAAGACCGGCGAGGTCCAGTCGCGCATCGCCAACGACATCGGCGGCATGCAGTCGGTGGTCACCTCGACCGCCACCTCGCTCATCTCGAACCTGACCACCGTGATCGCCACGGTCGTCGCCATGCTGGCGCTCGACTGGCGGCTGACCGTGATCTCGCTCCTGCTGCTGCCGGTGTTCGTGGGGATCAGCCGCAAGGTCGGCCAGGAGCGCCGCCGCATCACCACCGAACGGCAGCGGAAGCTGGCCGTGATCTCGTCGATGGTTCAGGAGTCGCTGTCGATCAGCGGCATCCTGCTCGGCCGTACGATGGGCCGCTCGCCCGCGCTCACCGAACGCTTCGCCGACGCCTCCGACGAGCTGGCCGAGCTGGGCGTGCGGTCCAGCATGGCGGGACGCTGGCGGCAGTCGTCGATCCAGATCGTCATGGCCGCGATGCCCGCGCTGGTCTACTGGGCGGTCGGCTACACCGGCGTGATCTCCGTCGGCACGCTGGTGGCGTTCACGACGTTGCAGGTCAGCCTGTTCAGGCCGGCGGTGTCGCTGCTGCGGCTCGGCGTCGAGGTGCAGAGCTCGCTCGCGCTGTTCGGCCGCATCTTCGAGTACCTGGACCTGTCGGTCGACATCCACCCGGGCACGCGTACGCTGAGCGACGTCCGCGGTGAGGTCCGCTACGAGCGGGTCGACTTCTCCTACGACTCCCACGACTCCCACGACGAGGAGCCCACGCTCGCCGACGTGGACATCACCGTGCCGCCGGGCACCAGCCTGGCCGTCGTCGGCGAGACCGGCTCGGGCAAGACGACGCTCAGCTACCTGCTGCCCCGGCTCTACGACGTGACCGGCGGCCGGGTGACGATCGACGGGGTGGACGTCCGCGATCTCACCTTCGAGACGCTGGCCAAGACGGTCGGCGTGGTCTCTCAGGAGACGTACCTGTTCCACGCCACGATCGCCGAGAACCTGCGTTTCGCCCGGCCGTCGGCCACGGACGAGGAGCTGGCGGAGGCGGCCAGGGCGGCGCGCATCCACGACCACATCGCCTCGCTGCCCGACGGCTACGAGACGCTGGTGGGCGAGCGCGGCTACCGGTTCTCCGGGGGCGAGAAGCAGCGGCTGGCCATCGCCCGCACCCTGCTGCGCAACCCGCCGGTGCTCGTGCTCGACGAGGCGACCAGCGCCCTCGACACGCAGACGGAGCGGGCCGTACAGGAGGCGCTGGACACGCTCGCCGCGGGCCGTACCACGATCATGATCGCGCATCGCCTCTCCACGGTCCGTGACGCGGACCAGATCGTCGTCCTGGACCGCGGCCGGGTCGTCGAGCGCGGCACGCACGACACGCTGATGTCGCTGGAGGGCCACTACGCGGCCCTGGTGGACCGGGACCGCCCGCTCGAACCGGTCTGACCGGCCCGTGAACCGCCGGCGTCCGTCTCTGGAGAACGCCTGACGGCACGCCGTAATCTCGGACAGGTGCAAACCACCAGATACGCCCCCAACGGCATGGTGTCCAGCGTTGACCACCTCGCCTCCTCCGCCGGAGTGGCGGCACTGGAGCGCGGCGGGTCGGCCGCCGACGCGGCCATCACCGCCAACGCCGTCCTGGCCGTCACGGCACCGCACATGTGCGGCCTCGGCGGGGACCTGTTCGCCCTGATCCACGATGGTTCGGGACCGGTCAACCCCGGACAGCCGGGCGCGCTCTCGGTCCGCCCCGGGCAGGCGGGCGCGGTGAGCGCGCTCAACGCGTCCGGGAGGGCCGGCTCGGGCGCCGACCCCGATCGGCTGCGCGCCGAGGGGCACCGGGGCATGCCGCACCGGCACGACATCCGCTCCGTGCCGGTGCCCGGCTGCGTGGACGGCTGGCTCGCGCTGCACGCCAGGCACGGCCGTCTCCCCCTCGCCGACCTGCTCGAACCGGCGATCCGCCTGGCCCGCGACGGCTTCCCCGCCTCCCCGCTGATGCTCGCGGGCGCGCGCGTGGCGTCCCAGAGCCCCGGCGGTGGCGACTTCGCGGCCGTACGCACGGCGGGCGACCGCGTGTCGCGACCCGGCGTCGCCCGCACGCTCGAGGCCATCGCCGCGTCGGGACGCGAGGGCTTCTACGGCGGCGAGTTCGGCGCGGGCCTGCTCGAAATGGGCGGCGGCGAGTACGCGGAGTCCGATCTGGCCGGCCCGCTCGCCGACTGGGTCGAACCGCTGAAGGTGCGCGCCTTCGGTCACGACGTCTGGTCGATGCCGCCGAACTCCCAGGGCTACCTCCTGCTGACGTCGCTCGGCATCATCGAAGGGCTGAGCCTGCCGGTCTCACCGGGCCACGCCGCCTGGGCCCACCTGCTGGCCGAGGCCGCGCGCATCGCCGGGCACGACCGTCTCGACGTACTCCATGAGAGCGCGAAGGACCTGCTCACCTCCGGCGAGATCGCCCGGCGCCGCTCGCTGATCGACCCGGCGGCACGGCTGAACGTGCGGACCCCGAGCGCTGACGGCGACACGACCTATCTGTGCGCGGTGGACGGCGACGGCATGGGTGTGTCCTTGATCCAGTCGAACGCCGCCGGGTTCGGCAGCCTGCTGTTCGAGCCACGTACCGGGATCAACCTCCACAACCGCGGCATCGGCTTCTCGCTCACCCCCGGCCATCCCGCCGAGTACGCCCCCGGCCGCCGCCCGCCCCACACCCTCGCGCCCGCGTTGATCACCCGCCCGGACGGCTCGCTCCGCTCGGTCGTGGGGACGATGGGCGGCGACGCGCAGCCGCAGATCCTGCTGCAGGTCATCACCCGGCTGCTCAAGTACGGGGAGACGCCCGGTCAGGCCGTCTCGGCGCCCAGGTGGCGGCTGAGCCCCGGCGACACCGGCTTCGACACCTGGGCCGCCCCGGCCGACCCGGTCATCGACCTGGAGGAGGGCGCCACCTGGGCGGACGGCCTGTCGGCGCTCGGACATGAGGTGTCCGCCCGGCCGTACGGGAGCCTGTTCGGGCACGCGCACGTCATCGACGTGCGCCCGGACGGGATGCTGGCCGGGGCGGCCGACCCGCGCTCGCTCATCGGCGCCGCGCTCGGCCGGTAACGGTATTACCAGGGGCAGGGTTCGGGGCGTGGCGCTGGGTAGGAGAGCGCGTATGACCGAACAACCTCCGGACAGGTACGGCTTGAGTGACGAGCAGAAGATCGAGGTCGACGAGTGGACCGACGACCTCGGCCTCAATCACGACATAGAAGAGGACGACCCCGCGCACGAGGACACGCTCGACGAGCGACTGCGGCGCGAGGCGCCCGACCGGGAGCGCGCCCCCCGCCCCTCGCACCGGCTCACTCAGCCCGACGAGGGACTGGCCCCCGACACGGAGAGCGAGGAGTGGGGCGAGGATTGGGGCCAGGACGACGGCGACCTCTCCGCCGAGGAACGCGCGGTCCGCGTCGACCCCGACGACGAACTGAGGTGAGCCGCTTCAGCGCGGCTCAGGCCAGCCGCTCCAGCGCGGGCAGCAGGGCGGGCAGGTCGTCGACGATCATGTCGGCGGCCCGCGCCTGCGGCCGTTCGGCGTGCAGATATCCCCAGGGACCCCGGCGCAGCAGCGCCGTGCGCATGCCCGCCCGAGAAGCGGGGAGCACGTCGTTGTCCAGCCGGTCGCCCACATAGAGGATCTCGGCGGGCTCCCGCCCGGCGATGGCCGCCACCTTGGCGAAGAACTCGGGCGCGGGCTTGGACACCCCCCAGCCCTCAGAGGTGTGCACCGAGTCGACGGGTAGGTCCATGGCGACCAGCGCGTCATAGGCCCTGGCCGGCTGGTTGCCCGCGACGATCACCTGGTATCCCGCCTCACGCAGGGCCTTGAAGGCCTCGCGGACATCGGGATAGAGGTCGTCGGCGTCGAAGTGGTTGCGCAGGCCGTGGGGTTCGTCCCGCTCCCAGGCCGCCATCTCGGCCTCAAGGTCGAAGCCGGGCCGTACGAGCTGGAACGCCTCGCTGTGGGAGCGGTCGAGCGCGGCCATTCCGCCGAGCGCGCCCATCAGCACAAAACTGCTCACGCCGAGCCGGTCAGCCCAGCGGGACCAGATGCGGGTCTCGTCGATGAGCGTCTCACCGACGTCGAACACCACTGCCTTGATCATCAAACCTCCTGGATAGTCCCCCCAACTGTACGGATTCCTCATCGATCTCCGGCAAGGGGACATGTCATCCGTAAACGGGCGACACCAAGAGAGCACCGGGCGCCGACGTGCCTATCAGGGACATCTCGGGACTGAGGGCTTGAGCTTCCTGGGTTTTGGAGTGTGTTCGACTCGGGCACGTGGAATACTTAGCGTGCCCGTTCGAATACGAAGGGACAGATTCACATGGTCGCCATGGCTATTCGGGACGACGAAGTCACCGAGCAGGAGCAGATCAGCAACAACCTTCTGCCGTCTACCGCCCGACAGTTGTTCGATGCCCTCCCCGAACTACCCGGTCTCCGGGCAGAAGTCATCGAAGGGAACTTGATCGTGAGCCCAGTAGGCAGCCCCGAGCACAGCTGGATCGGCTCCGACCTCTTTGTGGCCCTCTTGCCGCTCAGAGATGAACGCGGCTGGCGAGCTTCTTTGGGCACCCTGAACATCTGCATCGACGGTTCACGGGACTCCCTTGTGCCGGACTACGTGCTGGCACCCGCTGATTGCCCGCGCTGGGGCACCTACGAGCTGCAGTCTCAGCATCTCTTCCTGGTGGCGGAAATCGTCTCGCCGAGCAGCGTTCATCGAGATCATCATGAGAAGCCGCAGATCTATGCGCAAGGCGGAGTGCCGGTCTACCTGTTGATCGATCCGATCGCCGCTCAACCAGCCGCCACTGTGTTCAGCGAGATCAAAGACGGCGTCTACCAGCAAGCGGCCAGAACAGTCATGGGGGCTCCACTGCACCTGCCCGCTCCGATCGACTTCGAGCTCGACACCTCCATCTTCAAGGCGTGAGCCCGTTCGAATACGAAGGGACAGATTCACATGGTCGCCATGACAATACGTCACGAAGAGACTACCGAGCAGCAGGAGGAGCAGGAGCGAGAGCAGACCGGCAACGGCCGGGGATTCCGCACCGCTCGAGAGCTGTTCGATGCCCTCCCCGAACTCCCCGGCTTCCGAGCCGAAGTCATCGAAGGAAACCTGATCGTGAGCCCAGTCGGCACCCCCGAGCACGCCGATCATGCCGTAGCTCTCCTCCTGGCACTCGTGCCCGTCATGAACGAACATGGCTGGCGGGGACGGCCCGGCAGCGTGGATGTGTGCATCGAGGGGCCACGAGACCCGGTCGCACCTGACTTCGTCCTGGCCCCAGCCGATTGCCCCCGCTGGGGCGAACGCGAGCTGCTGTCCTCAGGCCTGATCATGGTCGCCGAGGTCGTCTCCACCAGCAGCGCCCGAAGAGACCGAGAAGACAAGCCCCCGCTCTACGCGACCGGCGGCGTGCCGATCTACCTGCTGATCGACACCATCGCCAAACCGCCGTCCGTCACCGTCTACAGCGACATCAGGGACGGCGCCTACCGCACGACCACCACCGTCGAGGTCGGCACGCCACTTCTCCTCCCCCACCCCATCGACGTCAAGCTCGACACCACCATCTTCACTGCCTAAGTCGCTCCAGACGGAGGGACGAACTCAACGGTGACCATCTCTCGCAAGCCACACGCGAAATGTCACTGGACCGGTGATCAGCGCATGCCCGCGACCGCGCGGGAGATGTTCGATGCTCTGCCGCCCCTGTCCGGCTTCCGGGCCGAGGTCATCGACGGGAACCTGGTCTTGACTCGCGTTGGGACTCCCGAGCACGCCGACTGCGCGATGGCGCTCTTCCGGGCACTCATACCTGTCCTGGACGAGCATGGTTGGGAAGGATTTACCGGCAACGTCGACGTGTGCATCGAGGGGCCACAAGATCCCGTTGAGCCCGACTTCGTCCTGGCTTCCATCGATTGCCCCCGCTGGGGCGAACGCGAGCTGCTGTCCTCAGGCCTGATCATGGTCGCCGAGGTCGTCTCCACCAGCAGCGCCCGAAGAGACCGAGAAGACAAGCCCCCGCTCTACGCGACCGGCGGCGTGCCGATCTACCTGCTGATCGACACCATCGCCGAACCGCCGTCCGTCACCGTCTACAGCGACATCAGGGACGGCGTCTATCGGACCACGGCCACCGTGCCCGTCGGGACCCCGCTCCGGCTGCCCGCCCCGATCGACGTCGAGCTCGACACCTCCATCTTCAAGGCGTGAGCCTCAGGGCGTGAGCTTCTCCATCGCCTTGGCGATGCGCTTCTCCGACACCGGCGTGGGCGTGCCCAGTGTCTGGGCGAAGAAGCTGACCCTGAGCTCCTCGATCATCCAGCGGATCTCCAGCACGTCCGGATCCGAGCGTCGCGCCGGGTGGAGCCGGGCCAGTAGGTCCTCGTAGGCGTCCTCCACCTTGTGCACCCGGTCCATCCACTCCTCGTCCCGCCACGGCTCCTCGGGGAGCTTGGTCAGGCGGCGTTCGATGGCTCGGATGTAGCGGAGTATGTCGGGTAGGCGGCGATAGCCCGTCGCGGTGATGAAGCCCGCGAAGACGAGTTTGCCCAGTTGGTCGCGGACGTCCGAGGTGGAGGCGCTCTGCCGCAGGGCGTCCAGGCGGGTGCCGATCGCGTGCCACACGGTCAAGATCTGCTCTGTGCGCCCCAGCACGTCGGCCGAGGTCTCGTACACGTGCGCGCGTACGTGCTGATAGAGGCGGTCGAACGAGACCGGGTCCCAGGCGGGGCCGCCCAGGTCGAGCATGAGCTTGTCGATCGCCGCATTGACCACGTCGTCGAAGAGCGCCACCGCGCCCCCGTGCGGGCTGCGTGACAGGGCCAGCTTGGCCTGGTTGGACAGGCCGCCCAGCAGGGACTTGGCCGGGTTGGTGACGTTCAGCAGGAGCAGGCGGCGGGTGCCGGGCCAATGGGAGCGGCGCTGCTCAGCCTCCGTCTCGAAGATCTTGATCGACACGGAGTCGCCGTCGTCCACCAGCGCCGGGTAGCCCTTCATGCGGCCCTGCTCGAAGACCTTGGGCAGGGTGCCGAAGCTCCAGGTGTGCAGGCCCGACTGTTCCAGGTCGTCGGCGGCGGCCGAGAGCGTCTTGCGCAGGCGCGGCGCCAGGCGCCGCTTGAGGGCGTCGAGGTCTTTATCCTCGGCGATCGTGCGCTTGCGCTCGTCGATCACCCGGTAGGTGATGCGCAGGTGGTCGGGGACCTGGTCGAGCTGCCAGGCGTCGTGCGGCACGCGGACGCCGGTCAGCCGCAGCAACTCCCGCTCCACGGCCTCCAGCAGGGGTTCGCCGCCCTGGCGTACACCTTCGAGCACCTGCTTGGCGTAGTTGGGGGCGGGCACGAAGTTGCGGCGCAGGTGCTTGGGCAGCGACCTGATCAGGGCGGTGATCAGCTCGTCGCGCAGGCCGGGGATCTGCCAGTCGAACCCGTCGGAGCTGACCTGGTTGAGCACCTGCAGCGGCACGTGGACCGTGACGCCGTCGGCGTCGGCGCCGGGCTCGAACTGGTAGGTCAGCTTCATCCGCTGGCCGAGCTGCCGCCAGGCGTCGGGGTAGTCGTGGGCGCTGACGTCGGCGCCCTCGTTGACCAGCATCTCGGGCGAGTAGGTCAGCAGGTCGGGCTCGGTGGTCCTGACCTTCTTCCACCAGGAGTCGAAGTGGCGCGCGGACACGACGTCGGCGGGGACGCGCTGGTCGTAGAAGTCGAACAGGGCCTCGTCATCGACCATGATGTCGCGCCGGCGGGCCCGGTTCTCCAGCTCCTCGACCTCTTCGAGCAGCTTCCGGTTGTCCTGGAGGAAGCGGTGGTGGCTGTCCCAGTCGCCTTCGACGAGCGCGTGCCTGATGAACAGCTCGCGTGACAGGTCGGGGTCGATGCGGCCGTAGTTGACCTTCCGCCCGGCCACCAGCGGCACCCCGTAGAGGGTGACCTTCTCCAGCGCGATCACCGCGCCCTGGTTCTTCTCCCAGTGCGGCTCAGAATAGGTGCGTTTGACCAGGTGCTGGGCGAGCGGCTCGACCCAGTCGGGTTCGATCTTGGCGTTGACCCTGGCCCACAGGCGGGAGGTCTCGACGAGTTCGGCCGACATCACCCACTGGGGCTGCTTCTTGGCCAGCGCGGAGCCGGGGAAGATGGCGAAGCGGGCGTTGCGGGCGCCGATGTACTCCTGGATCGGGCGGCGCCCGTCGGGGGCCCGCTTCTCCATGACGTCCTTGACGCCGATGTGCGACAGGAGGCCCACCAGCAGCGCGGCGTGCACCTGCTGCGGGTCGGCCTGCTGGCTGCCCGGCTGGGCGCCGAGGGACTGGCGGATCTGGCTGTAGATGTCCTGCCACTCGCGTACGCGCAGGTAGTTGAGGAACTCCGACTTGCACAGGCGGCGGAAGGCGCTGGAGGACAGCTCCCGCTGTTTGTCGCGCAGGTGGTTCCACAGGTTGAGGTAGGACAGGAAGTCGGACTCCGGGTCGGCGAAGCGGCGGTGCTTCTCGTCGGCCTGCTGCTGCTTGTCGACGGGTCGCTCGCGCGGGTCCTGGATCGACAGCGCGGCGGCGATGACCATGACCTCGCGCAGGCAGCCGTTCTTCTCGGCCTCCAGGACCATCCGGCCCAGGCGCGGGTCGACGGGCAGCCCGGCCAGCTTGCGCCCGATGCCGGTGATGCCGCCCTGGCCGTCGAAGGCGCCCAGCTCGTGCAGCAGGCTCACGCCGTCGCGTACCTGGCGGCGGTCGGGCGGCTCGACGAACGGGAACGCCTCGATGTCGCCCAGCCCGATCGAGGTCATCTGCAGGATGACCGAGGCGAGGTTGGTGCGCAGGATCTCCGGGTCGGTGAACTCCGGCCGCTTGAGGAAGTCCTCCTCCTCGTAGAGCCGGATGCAGACGCCGTCGGAGGTACGGCCCGAGCGGCCCTTGCGCTGGTTGGCGCTGGCCTGCGAGATGGCCTCGATCGGCAGGCGCTGCACCTTAGTGCGATGGCTGTAGCGGGAGATGCGCGCGTAACCCGGGTCGACGACGTATTTGATGCCCGGGACGGTCAGTGACGTCTCGGCCACGTTGGTGGCCAGCACGATGCGGCGGCCCGTGTGGCGCTGGAACACGCGGTGCTGCTCGGCGGCGCTGAGCCGGGCGTAGAGCGGCAGCACCTCGGTGTTGCGGAAGTCGGCCTTGTCGAGCGCGTCGGCGGCGTCGCGGATCTCCCGCTCGCCCGACAGGAACACCAGGATGTCGCCGGGACCCTCGGTGACCAGCTCGCGGCAGGCGTCGACGATGCCCTGCGTCTGGTCGTCGTCCTCGTCGAGCGGACGGTAGCGCACCTCGACGGGGTAGGTGCGGCCCGAGACCTCGACGATCGGAGCGTCGTCGAAATGGCGGGAGAACCGCTCCGGGTCGATCGTGGCGCTGGTGATGATCAGCTTGAGGTCGGGGCGCTTGGGCAGGAGCTGCTTGAGGTAGCCGAGGATGAAGTCGATGTTGAGGCTGCGCTCGTGCGCCTCGTCGATGATCAGCGTGTCGTACTGCTCCAGCAGCCGGTCGTTCTGCAACTCGGCCAGCAGGATGCCGTCGGTCATCAGCTTGACCAGGGTGCGGTCGCTGGCCTGGTCGGTGAAGCGCACCTTGTAGCCGACCGCCTGGCCCAGCTCGGTGCCCAGCTCTTCGGCGATGCGCTCGGCCACCGTACGGGCGGCGATGCGGCGCGGCTGGGTGTGGCCGACCAGGCCCCTGACACCGCGGCCCAGCTCCAGGCAGATCTTGGGGATCTGGGTGGTCTTACCGGATCCGGTCTCCCCGGCGATGATCACGACCTGGTGGTCGCGGATGGCCGCGAGGATGTCGTCCTTGCGCTGGGATACGGGGAGATTTTCCGGATAGCTCACTACTGGTACGGCTTCGCGACGCCGGGCGAGGCGTCGCTCGGCGCGTTCCACGTCGGCGAGGATCTCCGCGGTGATCTTGTCCCGGGCCTCGCGGGAGCGTACCCGGCGCACGCCGTCGAGCCTGCGCCGCAGTCGCCGCTGGTCGCGCGGCATCAACTCGGGCAGGCGGGACTGGAGCTCGGTGAGTGGAGAGGACAACGCAGAGGTTCCCATACTGCTATCAGGATATTTGAGCTCCGCGTCCCCGGAGCCAACCCACCATGCTGCCCGACGGCGCCGGTGTCCGCATCCGAATATCCGCTCGACCGTGATCGCCCAGGTGGGCCCGCACTCTCCGGTCAACCGTGATCGCCCAAGACGGGCCCACTCTCCCCAGAGTTGTCGTCTTGGACGACCACGGTCACTAATGAGACTCCCGAGAAGCCCATCAGGTTGCGTTCCGGACCAACCTTTCTTGATCACCCAGGTCGGAGGCTCGCGAAACCGGCGGCCCCACCCCCTCGCCCCGCCTCCATCGCGAGAGCCTCCCCCGGACAGACGCCGCCGGTGAGACTCAGCGTGCCGTAATCGTGATCATTTGACGGCGAGAGCCGCTCCGATGATGCCCGCGTCGTTGCGCAGGCGAGCGGGGACGACGGCGGTGTCCACGTGCACGTACGGGAGGAACTTGTCCGCCTTCTTGCTCACCCCGCCGCCGATGACGAACAGCGACGGCGAGAAGAGCATCTCCACGTGCCGCAGATACTCCTCCACCCGCCCCGCCCACTTCTCCCACCCGAGGTCGTGCTCCTCGCGGGCGTGATCGGAGGCGCGGCTCTCGGCGTCCTTGCCGTGGATCTGCAGGTGCCCCAGCTCGGTGTTGGGTACCAGGACGCCGTCGACGAACACCGCGCTGCCGATGCCCGTCCCGAACGTCAGCATGATGACGGTCCCCATCCGGTCTTTGCCCTCGCCGAACCTCATCTCCGCGATGCCGGCCGCGTCGGCGTCGTTGAGGACGGTCGCGTCGTCGAAGAGCTTTCTCGCGTCGACGCCGATCCAGGAGTGGTCGACGTTCGCGGCCGTCATGATCACGCCGTCCACGACCACGCCGGGGAAGGTGACGCCGACCGGCCCCGTCCAGTCGAAGTGCTTGACGATCTCCACCACGACCTCGGCCACCCCGCGCGGCTTGGCCGGTTGCGGCGTGGGGATGCGCAGGCGCTCCTTCGTCAGCCGCCCCGACGCGGTGTCCACGGGGGCGCCCTTGATCCCGGATCCGCCGATGTCAATGCCCAAAACTTCCATGTACCTCAACTCCCCAGGAAAACGCCCGATTGACGTTCAGGGCCAATATTTCTGACCGTTACTGAACCGCACTTGCGTCCCCCACGTATCTCCGGCCACAAGCGCTAACAAGGAGGCACGGATGCGGCTCCGCATCATCACACTCTGCGCTGGTGCGGTCGTCTTGAGCACGACCCTCACCGCCCCCGCACAGGCAGCGACGAATACCAAGTTTGACGTCGTGAATCTCATTTCCGACATCCAGGGGAAGGCAGCAGTCCACGATCCTAAACTGGTCAACCCGTGGGGACTTGCCATGGGCAAGACCCTGTGGGTCTCCGACACGGGCACCGGCACCGCGACCGTCTACTCCGGAGCGGGCAGGAAGGAGGCGACCGAGGTGGCCATTCCCGGTGGCGCTCCGACCGGCCAGGTGTTCAACTCGGGCGAGGGCTTCACCGTCAAGGGCAAGCCCGCCACGTTCATCTTCGCCAGCCCGAGTGGCGCGATCACCGGCTGGAACGCCGAGGTGGACCCGAAGAACGCGATCATCGCGGCCTTCACCCGGGGCGCCGACTACAAGGGCCTCGCGATGGTCAACACCGACGACGGCGACTTCCTGTTGGCCGCCGACTTCGCCAACGGGCGCCTCGCCGCGTGGAACTCGGAGTTCGAGAAGATCGACCTGTCCCGCAGGGCGTTCAGGGACCCGTCGGTGCCCTCCAACTACCACCCGTACAACGTGACGTTCAGCGGCGGCAGCGTATGGGTCGCCTATGCCCTGCGTGACTCGCAGACCGGGAAGTCCATCGCGGGCGCCGGCAAGGGTTTCGTCAGCCGCTATAACGTGAACGGGCGCCTGGTCGGGCGCATCGCGCGTACCGGGCTCAACGCCCCTTGGGCCGTGACCGCCGCGCCGAAGCAGTTCGGCGCGTTCGCCGGATCGGTCCTGGTCGGCAACTTCGGCGACGGGACGATCCACGCCTACCGCGGCAACCGCCACCTGGGCGCGCTGCGCGATGGCAACGGCAGGACGGTCTCGCTGCCGGGCCTGTGGGACCTCGAGCCGGGCACCGCCGCCACCGGCGGCGAGAACGCCCTGTGGTTCTCCGCGGGCATCGACAAGGCCCAGCACGGCCTGGTGGGCGTGCTCCGGCCCGCCGGCACGGGGTCGCAGGTGAGCACGCCGTCGACGAGCCCCACGCCGACGAACCATTCGTCGCACAAGCCGTCGACCACGTCCAGTCAGTCTCCGTACGGGAGTTACTGACCGGACCCGCTGAACGTTTCCGGCACGGCAGGCGCGAGCCGTGCCGGAAACAAGCACTTGTTTTATGCGAGTTGTATACGCCTTTTATGCGGCTTGGATGGGATAACACGCATCCCGTGCAAGCCCATATGCATTTATGATCGTTTTCCATTCGCCGCCGCTTGACCTTGTCCCTGGGGAAGACCACATCGTGGAGGGTGACAAGGACGAAGGAGGCGGCGATGGGCCTGCTGACGATCGGGGCGTTCGCCAAAGCGTCCAGGCTCTCGCCCAAGGCGCTGCGGCTCTACGACGAGCTCGGACTGCTCGTCCCGGCCATGGTCGATCCGGACAACGGCTACCGGCTCTACACACCCGACCAGCTCGACCGGGCCCGGCTCGTCGCCTGGCTGCGCCGGGTGGACATGCCGCTGGCCAGGATCAGGACCATCTGCGACCTCGAACCCGCCGCGGCGGCCGAGGAGCTGCGCGCCTACTGGGCGCGGGCCGAGGCCGAGCACGTGGCCCGCGGGGGTGTCGTCGCCTTCCTCGTCGAGCGCCTGACAGGAGAGGGCGGATCGATGTTCGAGGTAGAGGTACGCGAGGTTCCGGAGCGGATGCTGCTGATCGCCAAGCGCAGTGTCACGCTCGACCAGCTCGGCGCGTGGGCCACCGAACAGGTGGAGCGGTTCGGCAACGGCCTGCTGCCCGCGCTGCCGGGGATCGGCGGGGCGCCGTTCCTGATGTTCTACGGGGAGGTCGACGCCGACAGTGACGGGCCGGTCGAGTGGTGCCGGCCCATACCCGCCGGGCAGGCCGAGGAGATCGGCCGCCGGTTCCCCGATCTCCAGGTGCGCGCCGATCCCGCGCATCGGGAGGCGTACGTACGGCTGACCGCGTCGCAGCTCGACGCGGCCGGCTCGATGCGGGCGATCCAGGCGCTGGGAGACTGGGCGCAGGGGCGGGAGTTCATCGGGCCGCACCGGCAGGTGTTCTTCGCCGACCCGACCACGGCGGCCAAGGACGCCCCGGTGAGCGACCTGGCCTGCCCCTTCTAGACACGCCTCACCGCACTAGTCGAACAGCCCGCTGAGCGCAGGGCCAGGTCGGCGATGCTCCGGTAGTGCATGCCGGTCATCCCTTGCTCCTCCAGCGTGTCCATGGCGTTGGTGACCAGCACCACGGGCACCCGCTCCTGCGCCCGCGCCAGCAGCCCCCTGACCTCCTCATCCACCCAGAACGGCACCGCCGCGAACTCGGCGGCGGCCTCGCGGGAGCGCTCGTCGCCGCCCAGGGCCGCGGCGATGGACTCGACCCACTGAGCCTCGGTGATGTGACCGAGCGTGGCGGGGCCTATGAGGTCGGGCTCGAAGGCGGTCTTCCTCAGGGGCAGGCCGTAACGGGCCTCGATGTCGGCCTGAACCGCGTGGTCGAAATGGCGGAGCACTCCATCGAGATCACAGAGAACCGCGTCAAAGGGGGTTACAGCCACCCATTGTGCCGTGCCAGCTGGGCGGCCTCGATCCTGTTCCGGGTGTTCGTCTTGCCGATGGCCGAGGACAGGTGGTTGCGTATCGTGCTCTCCGAGAGATGCAGCCGCGCCGCCACGTCCGCGATCGTGGCGCCGTCGAGCGCCGCGGCCAGCACCTCGCGCTCGCGGTCCGTGAGCGGGCTGGGCCCGGCGTTCAGCGCGGCGGCGGCCAGGGCGGGATCGAGGATCCGCTCCCCCGCCACCGCCCGCCGGATCGCCGCGGCCAGCTCCTCCACCGGCCCGTCCTTGACCAGAAACCCCGCCGCCCCCGCCTCCATCGCCCGCCGGAGGTAGCCCGGCCTGGCGAACGTCGTGAGGATCAGCACCACGCACTCCGGCAGCGCGGCACGCAGCACGGGCAGCACGTCGAGCCCACTGCGGCCGGGCAGCTCGATGTCGAGCAGCGCCACGTCGGGCCGGTGCTCCGTGGCGGCCGGCACGATCGCGTCGCCGGAGGCCACCTGGGCGACGATCTCCAGGTCGTCCTCCAGGCCGAGCAGCAGCGCCAGGGCGTCGCGCATCATCCCCTGATCTTCGGCGATCATGACCCTGATCACGACGCTCCCCTCGCGCTGCGCGTCTACTTCCAGAAGGCCAGCTGGTGCTCGGCAGCGTAGTCGACCGGCCGGACGGCCCCCGGCGCCAGGGACAGGGTCCCGGACGAGACCCGCGGCCAGACCGGCAGCCCGCGGCCGTTCGGGTCGCCGGTGCGGGCGAAGTTCGTCCAGTAGCTCATCATCTGCCCGGACAGCTTCTCCTGGGCGGGCGAGAGCTCGGCCTTGGCCTCGGGGAAGATGTACGGCAGGTCGCTCGCGTGGTAGGCGCCCCAGTCGAAGTCCGCCTCCAGCGGCAGGAACATCGGCGCCTTCCGGTCGGCGAACTCGTAGCCGTAGACCGGCGCCTTCTTGGCCAGCAGGGCGTTCTGCTCGTGGGTGGACCGGGCCCACATGCGATCGGTCAACACGGTAGCCCAAGCAATACTCGGCGACTTATAGCGATTTACCGGATATTTCCGGGCAATTCTCTCAGCCTTCGCTCCGAACGCATCTTTTAGCAATTTCCGGTAATCCGGAGAGGTGCCCTGGACGTCGTAATTCATCCCGACAAAGATCCGGTGTTCGTCCCTCGTCGTCCCGGCCAGGACCGGCATCGGGCTGGTGTGCCCCTTCCGCATCGCGTCGGCCGGCGACTCGGGCAGGACGTCGTTGCCGTACGCGTACGACTGGAAGGCGTTCATGATCTGCGGGACCTCGAGGATCTTCTTGACCGGCAGCGCCCGCAGGCACGCCAGGTCCGAGCAGCCCAGCTGCTTGGCGTACACCTCTCCTATAGCGCTCACCTCAGCGGCGGGCCGCCACGCGAAGGACGGCAGGGCGGGCACGCCCGGCACCATGCTGTTGGCGGGCATGTCCATCAGGGTCTCGCCGCTCTGCATGATCGCCCGCTGGAACAGGCCCTTGGCGCCCGGCGAGGCGAGCTGGCCGCCGATCGACAGCGCGCCGTAGGAGATGCCGAAGGCGGTCACGTTGCCCGGGTCGCCGCCGAAGGCCGCCGCGTTCCGCTTGACCCAGCGCAGCGCCTCCTGCTGGTCCTGCAGACCGTACGTGCCCGCGTCGCGCAGCCCCGGATAGCCGAACCCGCTGAACACGCCGAGCCGGTAGTTGATCGTCACGACCACCACGCCCTTGGCGGCCAGCTTCCGGGCGTCGGAGAAGTGGCCCGCGCCGACCGCGCCGTCGCCGTGGATCCACACCATGACCGGCCGCCCCTTCCCGGGGACGGCGGGCGTGGTGACGTTCAGGAACAGGCAGTCCTCGTCGTCGCTGCTGGTCGGCGCGTACACGCTGCCGACCTGCGGGCACATGGCGCCCGGCTTGGTGGCCTCCCGCACCCCCTGCCACGCGGGCGCGGGCTTCGGCGCGTCCCAGCGCGCCGCCGTGGCGTACTTGATGCCCTGGAACAGGCGGTTCGTCGCGGTCACCGTGCCGCGCACGGCTCCCGACGCGGTCTCGACGACCGCCGGATCCGCGACGGGCCCGGGTTCGCCGGCGGACGTTTCGGCGCACCCCGTGAGGAGTACGGCCAGCGCTAGCAGAATCTTCATGCCTCCACGGTCTCGAGGCCGGGCCGCCGGCAGAAGATTCGCCTGTACGGGATCGCCCAGGACAAAAGTCCTGACGCAACGGTCGGCATTACCATCTCCGAGACAGGATTCGGTACTGAAACGGTGGGCATGAACGATCACCAGCTGCCACGTGAGGTGTGCCAGCTGTTCGCCGACGGCGGCAGAGGGCGGCTCCTGCCGGTCAGCCTGCCCGAGGGCGACGTCGTGTGGCCCGACCCCGGCTACACGAACCAGGGCGAGGCGGCCAGGCCCGCGTTCTGGATGAGCGACGAGGCCGTGGCGGGCGACGACTGGGCCCGGTTCCGGTCCGCCCACGCGCGCAGCGGCCTGTGGCCCGTTCTGCTGGACGAGTCCGCGCAGCCCTGGTCGATCGGCCAGATCGTGCCGGACGAGGCGCTGATGATCGATCACTTCACGGCCGAGGGGTTCATGGCCGAGGTGTGGCAGGAGTGGGTCTCCCAGATGCCGCCGGACGCCCTGGCGGAGCTGGAGCCGTTCGGCGCGCTCTGTCCGGGTCCCGCCCCGCCGGGGGTGTTGAGAGCCGACCCGGGCGCCGTCGCCGACTGGTACGCCCGTGAGCTGTCATCCAGGGGCCTGCCGCTCGGCCTGGTCGCCGCGCATCGGGGCGCCGACGCGCTGGCCGTGATGGGCTGGCAGGGGGCTTTGCACCACAACGAGTGGATGGTGCCGCTGGCGGCGGTGGTGCGCAGCTGGGAGGACCGGTTCGGGATCCGCGTGGTGGGGGTCGGCTTCAACACGCTGGAGCTGAGCGTCGCCGCGCCGCCGGTGGAGCCCGAGCACGCGCTGCACGTGGCGGCCGAGCACTGGACCTTCTGCCCGGACAACGTCGTCCAGGGGCCGGGGGATCTCCAGAGCTACGCCGAGCAGATCATCGGGCGGCATTACTGGTCGTTCTGGTGGGACTAGCGCTGAGGCCCCTCGGGAGCGGAAGGAACGGTCCGTGGTGGCCGGGGTCCCCGCGGAGGGACACCCCAGCGGAAGAAGACGGTCCGAGGGTCCGGCCGGCGCGTAGGGCCGAACCCTTGGTCGCGGGCGCCGTGGCCGTGGGTCAGGGAAGGCGGGCCACGGCGCCGTAATTGCCCGACGAGCTCGGCTGGTCCGCGCACACGGAGTCGCCGTCGGGCCGCCAGAGCGGGACCCATACCAGCCCCGGTTCCAGCAGCTCGAGCCCGTCCAGGAAGGTCGCCACCTCGGCACGTGAGCGGATCACATGTCCCGGCAGCGTCATCGCGAGCAGGTCGTTGATGGCGGGCAGCAGCTCGGCGGGGATTCCGTCGAAGGTGGTCTGCAGGATCGCCAGGTAGCTGCCGTCCACGACGGCGTGGCACAGGCGTTTGATCACGAAGGAGGCCAGCTCGTCGTCGGTGAGGCTGTGGGTGGACAGGAGCAGCACTCCCACGGGCCGCTCCCAGTCGATGAACCGGGCCACGACCTCGTCGGCGAGCATCTCGTCGATCTGCCGTATGTCGCCCTCCACCACTCGTACGAGATCGTTGAGGGGCTCGATGGTGACGCGGGCACTGGCCAGTATCAAGGGGTCGTTCTCGACATAGACGACACGCACATCGGACGCGACGGACGCGCCACGGGCGACATCGTGTAACTGACGTCCGGGCGGCAACGCGCTGGGCACGCCACTGCCGATGATCAGGAACTGGTCGATGCCGGAGCCGGCCAGGTGGGCGACCACCCGCGCCAGGTAACGCAGAACAGCTCGCGCGGCGGAACCGGTGACCGGAACCGCCTCGTCGTAACGGCGCACCGCAGCACTGTCAACCTCGAAGTGGTTCTTCCCTCCCGCGGCGGCGTCGAGTATTCGGGTGACACTCGCGCGGGTGGTGTCAAGGTTGGTCAGATTTCGGATGGCACGCTGACGCATTTGAGTGTTGCCCCTTTCCCCTCGCCGTATCTCACGGGAAAGTCGGTCCCACTGACCCCACTCAATTTGGCCCAACAATACCAATGATCCATCAACCTCAGGATCTGACAATACGAAGAACAATATTTGTTGGGAAATATCCATTTCCCGTTTTTCGTGCTAGGGAGTGTCAGATCACCGGTGGCTCAGACGGTCACGGTGCGCATACAGCAGCTCGTGCGTCTCGTCGCCCATGGTGGTGGAGACCGACAACTTGGTAAACGCCTGGTGGTAGGCCTCGACCGCGGTCGCGTCGGTGATCACTTCATCGGATTCGATGGTGTGGGCGCAGGCCACATCGGGCTCGAAGGCCTCCGGGAAGCGCCACATGGTGAACGGACCGCAACGGGGCAGGAAGATCGGATCGTCGATCGGCACCACGTGCAGGGAGATGTTGGGCCGCTTCGCGTACTCGATCAGCCGGTCGAGCTGAGCGGCCTGCGTCTCCGGGTCGGCGATCGAGCGCAGCAGGACGCTCTCGTCGATCACCGCCCACAGCACGGGTCCGTCGCCGTGGTTCAGCAGCGCCTGGCGGGACCGCATCAGGCGCACCGCCGCGTCGGCCGACGTCTGGCCGAGCCCGGCGCTGCCCGACACCTCGATGGCGGCCCGCGCGTAGGCCTCGGTCTGCAGCAGCGGGGGGACGATCTGGGTCTGGTACGTACGGATCAGCGACGCCCGCTGCTCCAGGGCGTAGGCGGCGGCCATCCAGACGGGCACGGAGCCGGCGTCGTACCAGGAGGGCGGGCGTTCGCCGCGAGCCAGCGACAGGACGTATTCGCGGGTGGGCGGGGCGGTCACGCCATAGAGGGTGAGCAGGCGCTCGACCGTGACCGGCGCGGGCGCGACGCGGCCCTCCTCTATCGCGCCGATGGCGGCGGCCCCTCTGCCCAGGGAGGTCTCGACCTCCTCCGGCGACATGCGCGCGATCAGCCGCAGGTTGCGCAGGCGGTCGCCGAGTGCCTCACGTTGCGGCGCGGTCAGCGGCGCCGCCGCCTCGGGGATCTCCGCGGTGGCGGGGGGCTGGTCGGGCAGCCCTTCGGCCGCGCGTGCGAGCTCTATCACGCCGCGCAGGACGGTCAGCGACCCGTCGGACAGCCCGGCGGCGGACGCGCCGATGGCGGCGGCCCGCAGCTGGAGCTCCTCGAGCGCGCCCGAGTCCGTGGCGTCCTCGCCCAGCAGCCAGCCCACGCTCACCTGGAGGCAGGCGGCCAGGGCGCGCAGCACCTGAAGGGTCGGGTTGGTCTGCTTACCCGTGCGCAACTGGCTGACGTAGGCGCGGGTGATCGGGATGCCGGCTTCGGTGAGGGCCGCGGCGAGTTGCGCCCCCGTGAACCCGCGCTTGCTCATAGCGAGACCGAGTCGCTCGGCGAAGTTCGCCACTCGTACCTCCCAGCCGCCAGGAGCCTCCAGCGTAAAGGAAGCCTGGCTCGCCGTCCCCTGCCCTGCGGGGCGCGAAACTCCGCAGGGGGAGGTCAACATATACGAAAACTGTCAGTTGACACAACGAGCCGCATACACCCACTATCGTACTGATCGTGGTAAGTGAGACTTGACAGCCGGAGGGTTCTGGAGAGTCTCCGGCGAGGAGGTGGCCGGACGTGACCGTCGATTCCGTCGATTCCAAGGTCCGTTCCTGGTTCTCGAAGAATCCGGCTCCCCCCGCGCAGGCCAGCGTGATCAGACGCGTCTGCGCTCGGGCGGCCCCTGAAAGGAACGTGATCCATGTAGTAGAGCTGCCACTCGGCGGCGTACAGGTCTGGGTGGAGGACACCCCTGACCGCTGGAGCGTGCAACACCGGATGGCCCGCGAGCTGCGGCTCGCCGGATGGCACACGGAGGCCGGCGGCGATCGCCTGCTGGTGCTCGGTTGGGGCGCCGACTGCCTGCACCACCGCGCCCGCATGCTCGCCTCGGCGCTGCGGGGCCGGCTGGCCGACTTCGACCAGACCGCGGTCATGGCGGTCATGATCGCCAACCCGCTGAAGGACCGGGATCTGTCCATCGACGAGATCGTTCTCGAGGTGGAGGAGCAGATCAGCCGGTCGCTGCGCTGGCCTGACCGGCTCGCCGATCTCGACGGCCTCGAACGCACCGCAACCGTGGAGTCGCTGCGGCTGCGGCTGGCGCAGATCGCCGGCCTGGAGGCCAAGGTGGCCCGTCGCTGTGCCGAGCACCTGAGCCTGGCCACGCAGGTCGCCCTCACGCTGGCCGGCGGCGAGGTACCGACCAGGATCCGCGTGGACGGCCGCGATGTCGGCCTGTCCGAGCGGGTCGTCGCCGCGAGCGTGCCGAACAACAGCCCGGCGCCGGTTCCCGCCGAACCCGTCCCGGCCCCCGTCGAGCCCGAACTCAGCTACGCGGAGTCGACGCGATGACCTTGACGCCCATCCGCGAGGGCGTCGCCGGTCCCACGATGGTGCCCGCGATGCCGCCGGCTCGCCGGCTCCGGGGGCGATTCGCCGTACTGCGGCTGGTCGCCTCCGGGGTGGTGGTCGCGATCATGGCGGACAGCACCGCGACGACGCTGGCGATCCCCGTGCTCAGCCGCGACCCCCTGGCGGCTGCCCTGCCGCTGTCCGAGGTCACCTGGGTGAGCACGGTCAACTTCGCCGCGGTCGCCGCACTGCTCGCCACCGCCGGACGCTTCGCCGACCTGTTGGGCAGGCGCAGCGTGCTCGCGCTCGGGCTGGCCCTGTACGGCCTGGGCGCGACGACGGTCATCGCCGCCCCCTCCTGGACCCTGCTCCTGGCCGGACGGGTGGCGCAGGGAGTGGGCGCGGCGCTGATGTTCCCCGCCTCGCTGGCGCTGCTGCTCGGCGAGCTGCCCGCCAACCGCCGTGCCGGCGCCATCGCGCTGTGGAGCGCGTCGTCCGGCATCGGGGCCTTAGCCCTGCAGGCGGGCGGTGGCTGGCTGCTGACCGAGTACGGCTGGCGCGGCCTGTACCTGCCCGGCGCGGGACTCGCGGCGGCGCTCCTGATGCTCACCCCCGCGTTGCCCCGCAACCGCGGCACCAGACAGGGCGTACCCGACCTGTTCGGCGCGGTCCTGCTGATCGGCGCGGTCGCGGGAGCGGTGCTGGCCATCTCCCAGGGCAGCCTGTGGGGCTGGACCTCCGTGCGCACGCTGGCGTGCGCGGGCGGCGGCGGGCTGCTCCTGGCCCTGGCCATCGCGATCTCGTGGCGGCATCGCGCCGGAGCGATCGACATGAGCCTGTGGCGGCGTCCCGGCTTCCTGTGGGCCGGCGCCACCTCCTGCATGTACGGAGCCGCGTCCTTCGTCGTGCTGGCCATGGGACCGCTCTACCTGCGCAACGCCGAGTTCGACGCGAGCACCATCGGACTCTGGCTGACCCCGATCTCCATCGCCATGATCGTGTCGAGCCCGTTGGCCGCACCCATCAGCCGGCGCATCGGCATCAACGGCGTCATCTACGGCGGTGCCCTCATCCTCGGCACCGGCTGCGCGCTGATGCTGGCCCAGCCGCACCCGAACCTGTGGTGCCTGCTGGGCGCGGTCATGCTGGGCACCGGGTTCGGCTTCCTGTCCACCGGAACGTTCATGGTCGGCTCGATGGCCGCCGACCCCACCCAGTACGCCTCGGCGGTCGGCGCGATCAACACCGCGCGGATGCTCGGCGGAGCCATCGGCGTGGCCGGCGCCTCGGTGCTGGTCGACCATCCCATGCTGGCCGGACCGATGCCGGGCTTCTCCACGGTGCTGGTGGCCTGCCTGGCGGTGGCGGTCCTGCTCGGCGTCGCGGCGCTGATCCGCGTGGCCCTCGCGGCCACCAGTAACCGGCCACGCCGTCCCTCGCTGCGCGAAGCGGAGGCGGAGCTGGTCGTGTTGCGCGGCCTGCTCGCCGAGCTGCGCGACAGCTTCGTCCAGGTCCGCAGCGAGGCCGAGCACGAGCTGGCCCGCTTCGGTGTCCGCGATCCGTCCGAGTTCCGGGCGCTTGACCAGCGCTGATAGGAGTGATCATGCTCGCGAACGAGACCCGCAGGCCGTACCCGCACCCCTACGAAGTGCGTTCGCCCAGGCACGTGCTGCCGTCCAGTGCGGCGCCCGATACAGACGACACACAGCCCGCGAGGATCCCCCGCCAGAGCATCCCCGCACAGACCATCCCTCGGCAGACCATCCCTACCCAGACCATCCCTACCCAGGCCATCCCTACGCAGGCCATACCTAAGCAGAGCATCCCCACCCAGGCGGCCGCCGTGCCTCCGCAGACCCCGCCCGAGTTGACGGCGCGCACCGTCCACCGTCTTCGCCACATACGGCAGGTGTCGGACCAGGCGATCAGCGTGATCGACCAGGTTCTTCACCACGTGCCCTGAACCCCCCAGGCTCCTTCCGCAGGAGGAACTCATGCTCACCATCCAGGTCGAATCCCCAGCAGGACTAGCAGTCGACAGGCAACGGGAGTTCGCCGATACCGTGATCGGGGCAGCGGTGGATCTCCTAGGCGTGGAGCGCGGCGAGATACAGCTCGTCCTCACCGACCGGGACGAGGCACGGGCGCGTCGAGAGGCGGCTTTCTGGGCCGCGGCTTGGTCGGGTTGCTGATGACCGCCACCTTGACCCGCAGGGCGACCGCCGGCGAGGGCGAGAACGTTCTGGGGGTGTCCTTCCGCTGCCCTTACGGTTCCAGAAGGGTCCCCACGGTGCCGGTGCCGCCTACCGTCCCCGTCGTACAAGCACTGAAGCGCAAGGCGGCCGCCGTCGCGGACGCCGAACTCGGCCGCCTGGCCTCCCGTGCCCCCAGCCTGGACGCCGCCGCCCGCGCCGAGATCAGGGACGCCGTCCAGCGGGTGGTCGACGCCTTCCTGTACGAGCCGATCAGCCGGGTGACCAGCTACGCCGACTCCCCCCTGGGAGAGAGCTACGCGGACGCCTTACGTGAGCTGTTCTCGCTGGAACTGCCCGCCTTCGGTCCGACCGGGAGCGCGGGATGAGCCGGGGCCGGGTCGGCGTGTTCGTACCGCCGGCGAACCCGTCGGTGGAGCCCGAACTGGCGCGCCTGTTCGGGTCCCGGGCCGACATGTACGTCAGCCGCTTCCCGGTACGCCCCGGCCTCACCCTGGCGGAGCGGCTGGAGAGCTACAACGAGGTCCTGCCCGCGATGATCTGCTCGTTCGGCGACCTGCCGCTCGACGCACTGGTCATGGCGTGCAGCGGCTCGCGATATCTGTTCGCACCCGAGGAAGATCGCGCGAGGTGCGACAAGCTGAGCGGTGAGGCGGGCATCCCGTTCGCCTCGGCGACCCTGGCGACGCGGGAGGCGCTGGAGCACATCGGGGCGCAGGAGTTCGTGCTCGTCTCGCCGTATCAGCCCTGGCTCACCGAACTGGCCGAACGCTTCTGGGCCGCGGCCGGTCTGCGCGTCTCCCGCGTGATACCGGTCAGGGCGCAGGGCGGCTTCTCCCCGTACGACGTCACGCCGAACGAGCTGGTCGAGCAGGTGGAGCAGGCCGGGGTGCCGTCCGACGCGGTGGTGCTGTTCAGCGGCACCGGGATGTCCACGCTGCCCGCGCTGGGCCCCCTGGGCGCCGGAAACGACCGGATCCTGCTCACCTCGAACCTGTGCAGCGCCTGGTGGGCGCTGGCGCACGCGACCGGGCAGCCGGTCACGCTCAGCCGGGTGCCGCACCGCCCGGTGGCACAGGGCCGGCCCTCATGAACGGCGTCACCGTGGTCGGCGCGGGCCCGGTCGGGCTGACCGCGGCGCTCACCCTGGCCCGCGCCGGGATTCCGGTGATGGTGCTGGAGCGGGAGCCTGGTCTCGGCCGTCAGTCGCGCGCCTCGACCTTCCACCCGGCCACGCTCGACCTGCTGGAGGAGCTCGGGATCGCCACCGCGCTGATCGCCCGCGGCCGGGTGGTGGAGCGGGTGCAATGGCGTGACCGGGCGGGCCGGGTGCTGGCCGAGATGCTGATGGGCAGCCTCGACGGCCTGACCGAGCACCCGTTCCGGCTGCACGCCGAGCAGTCCACGCTCACCGCGCTGCTGCTGGAGGCGCTGTCGGCCTACCCGGAGGCGGACGTGCGCTTCGGCACCCCGGTCGACGGGGTGGCCGAGGGCGGCACGGGCGTCCGGCTGCGCATCGGCCGCACGTGGGCGCGGGCCCGCTACGTGGTCGCGGCGGACGGCGCGCACAGCACCATCCGCAGCTCGCTCGGCCTGCCGTTCCCCCGCTCGGAGTATCCGACACAGGCGCTGCGGATCTTCACCGACTCGCCGCTCGACGCGCTGCTGCCCGGTCTGGCGCCGCTGACCTACATCCGCGACTCCCGGCAGTCGTGCAGCCTGCTGGCGCTGCCCGATCACTGGCGGATCATCATCAGGATCCCGCACGACACCCGCGACCCGCTCAATCCCCAGAACGTGGCCAAGCTGCTGTTCCGCGCCCTGCCCACCGAGCAGGCGCCGATCCGGGTGATCGGGGCCGACCGCTACAGCCTGGCCCGCGGCGTGCTGGGCGACTACCGGTGCGGGCGGGTGCTGTTCGCCGGTGACGCCGCCCACCTGACCTCCACGGCCGGCGGCCTGAACATGAACGCCGGCATCCACGACGCCGTCGAGATCGGCCAGGTGCTCGCGGCCGTGCTCGGCGGGTTCACCGCACCCGCCGCGCTGGACGCGTGGGCCTGGCGGCGGCGCACCGTACTGGTCAACCGGGTGATCCCGCGCAGCGAGGCGCGGGTGGCCGGCGTACAGGACCGGGACACCACCAAACTGGCGGCGGCCATGGCGGGACTGCGCGCCATCGCCGGCGATCCGGAGTCCACCCGCGCCTACCTGGCGCAAGCCTCGATGCTCGACACCGTTCCATCTGGCCCGACCCCCCATCACGTGAGGCACGGCTGACATGCGCATCTGGTTCCAGAAACACACCGTCGAGGGTCGTTCCGCGCTGCTGGACAAGCTCTACGCCGAGCACTTATCCAAGATCACCGAACCCGGCACCGAGGTGGAGATCCACACGCTGCCGGCCGACACATACGGCACCGACCTGCCCGAGCACCTGGTCGGATACGGGCAGCTGGGACTGCTGTTCGGCAACTACTTCGCGCAGACGGCCGTCGCGGCGGAACGCGACGGGTGCGTGGCCTGGATCAGCGGCGCGGGACAGGACCCCGGGCTGGCCGCCGCCCGCTCGCGCGTGTCGATCCCCGTGGTCGGCTACGGCGACGCGGTCTGGCAGGCGGCGCGCATGGAACGCCACCGGCTGGGCCTGATCGGTTTCATCCCGCATCTGGCCGAGCCCATCACCGACAACATCCGGGCGGCGGGCGCCGACCTGGCCTCATATCAGGTGGTGGAGGACGGCACCACGCTCGTCCAGCGGGCCCTGGCCGAGGACTTCGGGCCGCTGCTGGCGGCCTACACGAAGGCCGCGAAGCGGGCGGCGGACGCGGGGGCGCAGTGGCTGGTCCCCGCCGAAGGCATCCCGAACGAGATCCTCGTCCACCTCGGGGTGCACGAACTGCACGGCCTGCCGGTGATCGACCCGGACGGGCTGGCGGTCAAGACGGCCGAACACCTGTGCCACCTGCGCCGGCTCAACATCACCGCGCGCAGCACCTCCGGCTACTGGTTCCGGCTCCCGCCCGCGGACGCCGTCAGGCACGCGGAACGTGTTTTTCTCGGCAAGGTAATCGGAGGCTAGAACCCATGAGCTTCCCCGCAGACCGTCCCCGCCGCCTGCGGCGCACGTCCGCCCTGCGCGGCCTGGTCGCCGAAACGCGGCTGCACCCGGCCGACCTGATCCAGCCCTTGTTCGTCCGCGAAGGACTCGACGAACCCCGAGAGATCACCAGCATGCCGGGCCAGGTCCAGCACAGCCGCGACAGCCTGCGCAAGGCCGCCTCGGCCGCGGCCACCGCCGGCGTCGGCGGCCTGCTGATCTTCGGCATCCCGGCCGCCAAGGACCCCGACGGGTACGGCGCCTGGGACCCGTACGGCATCGCGCAGCTGGCCATCGCCGACGTCGCCGCCGAGGTCGGCGACGCCACAGTGGTGATCAGCGACATCAACCTGGACGAATACACCGAGCACGGCCAGGTCGGCGTCCTCGACGCGACCGGCGACGTCGACAACGACGCCACCCTGCGCGCCTACGCCCAGGTCGCCATCGCCCAGGCCAACGCGGGCGCCCAGGTGGTGGCCCCGAGCGGCATGATGGACGGCCAGGTCGCCGCCGTCCGCCAGGCGCTCGACCAGGCCGGACACCATCGGGTGGCGATCCTGGCCTACGCCGCCAAGTACGACTCCGCCTTCTACGGCCCCTTCCGCGACGCCGTCGAATCGCGGCTGACCGGCACCCGCTCGACCGCCCAGCAGGACCCCGCCAACAGCCGCGAGGCGCTGCGCGAGGTGCTCCTGGACATCGAGGAGGGGGCCGACATGGTGATGGTCAAGCCGGCGGGCCTCTATCTGGACGTCGTACGCATGGTGGCCGACGCGGTCAACGTGCCGGTCGCCGCCTACCAGACCTCCGGCGAGTACGCGGCGATCGAGGCCGCCGCCGCCCAGGGCTGGCTCATGCGCGACCGGGCCATCCGGGAGAGCCTCACGGCGATCCGCCGGGCGGGCGCCGGGAGCGTGATCACCTACTGGGCCACGGAGATCGCGGAGCAGTTACCCGGCTGAGGCTTCTGCTTCAGTGACGGGGTACGACGTACAAGGAGGTGGCACGGGTGATGTGGCGGACGCTGACCGACGACGTACGCGAGGAAATCCGCGAGCTGTGCGACGAGTACGGATCCCACCTCTATGACTATTGCCGCACGGAACTCGCCCAAGGCGAGGCCGAGCTGGCGGTCGCCGGGGCGCTGCTGTCGGCGTACGGCCACACGCACCGGGTCGTCGACTCCTCCCTGATGCGGCCGTGGCTCTATGGGCTGGCCCGGGCGCATCGCGCGGCCGTGGCCGGCCCGGCGAGCATCGGCTCGTGGTCACGGTCCGGCCGGATGCCGGACCTGCTGCCCGAGGCCCTGCGCGCGCTGGACGGCCCGCAGCGGGAGCTGCTGGACCTGTCCGTACGGCACGGCCTCGCGCATCAGGAGATCGCCGTGATCTTCGATGTGACGCCTCCGGACGTGGACGCCATCGTGACCGAGGCGGCCCGCGGGGTCGAGCGCTGGTTCTCCGCCGTCATCGCCGCCCGGGCGGCCAACGGTTGCGGCCAGCTCGCGGCCAAGGTGACGGCCTGGGCGACGACGCCCACCCGGCGCAACCGGGCCCGCATCAGCCGCCACATCCCCACCTGCCCCACGTGCCGGGCGGCGCCCCGGGCCGTGGTGGCGGCCACACTGCTGCGCGAGCTGCCCATCGCCACCGCTCCACCCACGCTGCGCGACCGCCTGACGTGGGCTCAGCCGCTTGCGGACGCGGGCGAGCTGTGGCGGGTGGACGGGTTCCCCGTGCAGGTTCGGGGGCTGGTCGAGGCCGCCCCGATGTTGATCTCCCCGATCGCCGACCCCACGGCGGCGATCAGGGGTAGCGCCTGGCCGGCGGCGGGCGCGGCTGCCGCCGGCCAGGAACGCAAACCCCACCGGAGCCATCGCGCCCCTGCCCCGCCCCGCAGCGACGCCCCGGCCGCCATCCCGCACCAGCGGTCCGATCCGGATGCGATTGCGGCGGCTCTCGACCACGAGACCACCATTCCGCTCGCCCGGAGGCCCGCCGCCGGGGTCCTCCCGCGACGCGCTCCGGCCACCGGACCGTCCGCGCCCGGACTCCTGGCCGCTCCCGTCTGCGAAGCGCCTGCCGCTCCCCCGCGCGACGCCCCGGCCAGCCCTCCGCCGGAACCGGTCCTGCGGCTGCCCGGGCTGGTCATCGGCGGGCCTCCCGTGCTGAGCGTCCCCGTCGGCGACCCGCCCGTACGCGACACGTCGAACGGCCAGGCACCCCCGGACAGGTCGAACGGCCAGACGCCACACGGCACGTCGAACGGCCAGGCACCCCCGGAAACGGCCGATCGTGGACCGGCCGGTGCCGGACCGCGTGGTCGTCACCCCTTCGGGGATCGCCAGCGGGACGTTCTGGTGGCCACCGCCCGCGACCGGCAGGGCGTCTTCGTCGCGGCCAGCGGCACCCGCCGGGACACCCCCGCCACCAGGAGCCGCCCGGCTCCATCGGCCCCGGGCAGCCGCCGGGACGCCACGACCACGAGCCCGCACCGGGAGGCGACCGCGCCCGGCAACCGCCGGGGTGCCCCCGACGCCCACCGGGACGCCCAGACCACCACCGGTGACACCCACCGAAACGGACAGCTCACCACCGCAGACACCGGCCGAAACGGACGATTCGCCACGACGGGCACCCGCCCCGTCGCCCAGAGCGCGACCCCGGCTACGGACGCCCTGATCGCGAGCGCCCAGCGGGACGCCCTGATCACCGCACCCGGCACCCGCCGGGACCAGCCGTTCCCCACGACGGCGGATGCCCGTGCGGAGGCCCTGTTCACGACCGCGGCCACGCTCCGAGACGCCCTGATCATGGCCACCGGCGAGCACCGAGACCTGCTGGTCGCGACCCAGAGCACCGACGGCGACACAGGGGACGGCGAGCCGGGGTCGGAGTTCTGGCGTAACGGTCAGGACGACCAGCAGACCGAGTTCTGGCGCAACCGCCCGGGCGAGTACGAGTCCGACGGCCGCTTCTCCATCCGGTCCGTGGCCACGGTGGGGCTGCTCGTCGGCGCCGGGATGCTGGTGGCCAGCCTCGCCTGGTCCGGCATCCAGAGCCGCCACCGCCCCGAGATGCCCGCGACGCAGACCAAGCTGTCCGGCCCCGGCAGCGCCCCGGCCGTACCGCCGGGGAGCGCCCCCAACGTCATGCTCAACCCCACAGTGGTCCCCCCACCCACCGATGTGACGGCGGCCCCGACGGCCATGCCGTCCAACCCGGACTCCAAGATCAGCGACACCGCGACCGGCGAGATCCGGCCGCAGAAGGTGGCCCTGGCCGACCCCAGGCCGCCGGTCGCGAGGCTGTCGCCGTCGTCGATCAACCTGGGCACCCGCCGTACCGGATCATTCGGGCTGGTCTGTCCGGGAAGCTGCAAGATCGGCGCGGTGTCCGCCACGAAGGGGATCGCGGTCTCCGCGCACGCGTTCCGCGTCCAGGCGCCCGCGTCGCGGCCCGGCTGCCCGGGGCCGCCCGCCACCGAGTTCGGCAAGGTCACCGTACGGTGGACCGGCACGTCCAGCGGCGACGGCCAGAGCACCACGGGCCTCGTCCGCGGCAGCGGGACACTCACCCTGCGCCTGTCCTGGACCGTGGCCAACGCCAAGGGATCGTACGTGTCCGACGGCAAGGGCAGCGGCTACTGGACGAACTGCGGCGGGCCCGCCACCGGCGGCGACGGAGCCCAGCACCAGCCGCTGCCCGGCTCCGGATGAACCCGCGTGTGGTGGCGGGAGGGCCCGCCACCACAGCGAGGACTTAGAAGAAGGAGTTCTCCGGCTCCGGCAGGTCGATCCGCGCCGGTCCGCGGAACTGGGTCGTGTCCTTGGGCACGTCCACCAGCGGCGCCCCCTGCGTGAACGGCACGATCACACTGCTCCTGGCCAGGTCGAGCGTGACGTTCGCGCCCGTGCCCGCCTCAGAGGTGTACGTCGAGTCGGTGCCCGCGACCACCAGGGCGATCCGGTGTCCCTTCCGGAAGGTGTAGTCGTGCGGCAGCGTCTGCCACTTGACCCTGCCCCACGTCCCGACCGGCAGCGGCGACGACGCGGTGAGCGAGTCGCGGTTCTGCACGTCGATCCAGCCGCGGGCGACGATCTCGGCGGGCCGCGTTACGGTGTTCGTGGCCACCTTGCGGTAGCAGGCGTCGTCGGCGGCGGTGCTGTCGCCGTGGCAGTCCTCCTCGGCGAGCGTCGTGATGCCCTGGCCGCGCCCCCAGTCGACGCGATTCGCCTCGCCGAAGTCGACGAGCAGGGCGGTCAGGTTGGCGGCCGGCTTGTCCAGCTTGACCCGCAGGTCGGCCGTGGGCGTGCCGGACAGGCGCAGGTCGAGCGGGAGCGCACCGCTGGTGAACGCCACCCGGCCCGGCTTGGCCGTACCGACGTCGGCGATCATCTCCTCCTCGTCGAGCGGCACGTCCGTGAAGGACGCGCTGGCGTCGCGCCGGGCGGCGACGAGGCCGAGCGAGCCGTCGGCGGCCGGGCGGAGCGGGACGTTCGTCGCGAACGGCGCCGGCCAGTCGCGCTGGGTGATCCACTGCGTCGGCCCGGTCTGCACGTCGGCACGCGGGGCGTTCATGATGCCGTTGCGTACGCCCTGCAGCCAGTAGTCGAACCAGCCGTGCAGCGTGTCCACCCACACGTCCCTGCGGCCCTCGAAGTCGAACGGGTCCACGTGCTGGTACTGGCCCACCCAGATCTTGCGCGGTACGTTCCGCTTCGCCAGGGCCTGCCACCAGGTGGAGAAGTTGTCCGGCTTGACGTTCAGGTCGTTGGCGGTGTGCACCACGAAGACGCTGGCCCTGACCTTGGAGGCGTCGCCGAGCAGGCCGTTGACGTAGTCGCGCTCGGCCCAGAAGGCGTTGTAGTCGCCCGTGTCGTCGCCGTCCTCGGCGTCCATGCGATCCCGTACGGCCTGGCACTTGGCCTCGGGGTCGGTGTCGACGTAGTTGGCCAGCCAGGAGGCGTAGTCGTAGTTGTAGACCACGCCGTTCGAGCGCTGGTACCTGTACCAGGAACTGATCGCCGAGATCGGCACGATCGTCTCCAGGCCGCGCACCCCGGTGGCGGCGACGGCGTTGGCCAGCGTGCCGTCGTAGGACTTGCCGATCATCCCGGCCTTGCCGGTGGTCCAGTCGGCCACGGCCTGGGTGCCGTCCGCGCGGTAGGCCTTGGCCCGGCCGTTCAGCCAGTCCACGACGGCCTTGCCGCCCAGGACGTCCGCCTTGCCGCCGATGTCCGGGCAGCCCTCGGACTTGGTGGTGCCGAGCATGTCGACGTTCAGGACGGCGTAGCCGCGCGGGACGAAGTAGTTGTCATAGAAGAGCGGAAATTTCGTGACATTACCGGCGGCGTCGTAGACCTTCCGCTCGGCCTCGTTGCCGCGTCCAGAGTTGTCGTAGTACGGACTCTCGTCGATGATCACCGGCACCTTGAGCCGGGGACCGGACTCCTTGGGCCTGATGATGTCGACGCGTACTCTGTCCAGCCGGCCGTCGGAATCGCTGTCGACGCTCGACTCGACGTACACGTATTCGCGGACGGCGTCCGCGTAGGAGAAGACCGGCTGCGTACGGCCGTTCTCAACGGTGATCCTGGGTCCGGCGGCCGCTTGCGCGGGACTCGCGATCGCCATGGTGAGGGCGATGGCGATGAGGGCCGGGCGTAATTGAGGCACGCGTGTCCTCCGAGACGATGGGCGCCAAAGTACCCGCAATCTCTCACCCGGCAGGGGGCCTGACAAGATCCGGTGCGCCTACATGCAGGGGCGTGTCGGGCGGATATGGCCGCATCCGGCCAGTGACGTGAGTGCACCTCCGTGAGCGATGAGGCGTCCTCTCCTTCCCGACCCCATGGAGGGCCCATGCGCATCATCAGCCTCACCGCTGTCGTCCTGCTCGCCGTTCCCGCTCCGGCGTACGCCGCCGGACCTCCCGCCGGAGTGCCGAAGGGCGCGATGAGCGTACGCGTGGCCAAGATCGTGAACGGCGACACGATCGACGTCACCACCGGCGACGGCAAGAAGACCCGCGTCGTGTTCCTGGAGTCGGACGCTCCCGCCCTTGGCCAGTGCTGGGCCAAGGCCGCGACCCAGCGCACGGCGGCGCTGCTGCCGGTCGGCCGGCTCGCCTACGTCGTCGCCGACAAGAAACCCACGGACGGCTCCGGCCGCCGGCTGTTCTACGTGTGGAACGCCAAGGGCGTGCACGTCAACCGCAACCTCGTCCGGTACGGCTACGCGAAGGCGGTCCTGGTCAAACCGAATGACCGCTACATCAAGATCATGCGGAGCGAGGAGGCCGTGGCCAAGCGGCAGAAGCTGCGCATCTGGTCCGGCAAGTGCGACACCGGCACCACGACCCCCGCCCCGACCGGCAATGACCAGCGTTTCCGGACCTGCGGTGAGGCGAACGCCGCCGGGTACGGCCCGTACCGGAAGGGTGTGGACCCCGAGTACGCCTGGTACCAGGACCGCGACGGCGACGGCCTCGTCTGCGAGCGCTGACCCCGGCCGATGCCCGATCAGCTGACGGCCGCTTAGGATACGGTTTCCTTTAGGCAATCACTGAGAATCGGCGAACGGCTCATGCGAAACGTGGCGCGGACCTCCCTCGTGGACGCCGCGATCGAGGAGCTCCGGGGGGAGATCACCAGCGGCGCGTGGCCGGTGGGGACGAAGATCCCGTCCGAGCTCCGGCTCGCGGAGACCCTTGGCATGAGCCGGCTCTCGGTGCGGGAGGCCGTACGCGTGCTGGCCCACTCCGGGCTGCTGACCACCCGCCAGGGCGACGGCACCTACGTCACAGCGGTCGACGAGTCGCAGGTCGCGCTGGGCAGGCGGCTGGCCAAGGCGGCCGCGATGGACATCATCGACGTGCGGCGCGGCCTCGACATGGTGGCCGCCCGGCTGGCCGCCGGGAAGCGGACCGAAGAGGATCTCACCGGCCTGCGGGAGGCGCTCGTCCGGCGGGACGCGGCCGGTCGGGCGGGCGACGTGGACGCGTTCGCCGACGCGGACGTCGACTTCCACCTGCGGGTGGCGGACGCGGCGCACAACCCGCTGCTCGGCGACCTCTACCGGAGCATGAGCGAGGCGTTGCGCGACAGCGTCCGCCACATGGAGCAGGCGGCGCTGGTGCTCGACGGGTCGCATGAGGAGCTGCTGCGGGCGATCGAGGACGGCGATCCCGGCGCCGCCGTGGCGATCTCCGTCGCCATCCTCGACCAGCAGGAACGCGACCTCTGACGACCTAGCGGCCTCTGACGGCCCGGCGAACGACGGCCCGGCGAACGACGGCCTGGCGAAGATCGGCCGGCTAGGGTCTGCGGGCCAGTCCGAGAATGTGGGTCAGGGCAGGCGAACCCGGCGTAGCCCGGTGGACGAACCGGTCGGCGTCCTCGATCACGAACCCCGCCTCCCGGATCGCCGCCGCGGTGTCCCGGTTGGGGCGGCAGTCTCCGGCCACCAACCGCCACAGCGGAGTGATGAGATCCTGCAGCACGCCCCGGACCGGGTTCGCCGAGCGTACGTGCTCGAAGAAGCGCAACTCGCCGCCTGGCCTGAGCACCCTGCGCAGCTCGGCCAGCAGCACGGCCGAGTCGGGGACGGAGCACAGCACCAGCGACACCACGGCCGCGTCGAACGACCCGGCGTCGTACGGCAACGAACCGCCATGCCCCCGCACCACCGTGACGGGCACCGGCGCCAGGGCCGCGGCCCGCTCCCCCAGCGCGCGCAGCCGGTCCTCCGGCTCGATGGCGACGACCTCGGAGACCTGCGGGGGATAGTGCGGGAAGTTCAGCCCGTTTCCGGCGCCCACCTCCACCACCCGGCCGCTGAGCCCGGACAGCAACCGGCGCCGCAGCCCGGTCATGCCGTGCCGCTCGGCCTCGGCGCTGAGCCGCTCGTACATGCGGGCGAAGCGCGGATGCTGAAACGCCGAAAGATCCTGCATGCCCCCACGCTAAGTCGCCCCAAGGCCCACCGCGCATGGCCATGGCCGCCACTGTGGCGGCCATGGTCTCGCTGGGGACTGGTTCCGTCAGGGGCTTACGAGCGCTGACCCGACCCGCTCACTCCGACACGGTGTTGTTGATGTAGCGCTCGATCTTCCACTCACCGCCGGACTTCTTGAGAAGGAAGAACTCCCGGTACTTCTCGCTGCCCTCGGTGCTGGTGGTCCGGACGAAGGCCACATCGCCCATCATGCGTGTCTCGTCGATGGTGTGCGTGGCGATCATCTTCGCCTTGAACAGCTCCTTGAACAGTGTGGTCAGCGCGTCGGTGCCCTGTGCGGTCGGCTTGCCCTCCACGGCCGCCATTCCGTCGGTGGCGAACACCTCGACGGCCTTGTCCGGCTCTCCGGCCTTGGCGGCGTCGAAGAACGCCATTACGGCCGCGCGCGGCGTGGTCATCGGCGCCATGGACGCGCTCTCGGATGGTTCGGGGCTCATGTTGCCCGACTCGGACGGCATCGGGCTCATGGTGCCCGTGTCCGATTCGGCGGGAGACGGACCTGATTCGGAGGGCATCGGCGATGCCGCCGCGCCCATGAGTCGCATATCGTTACCGCCCGCGGCACAGCCCGTGACGAGCAACGCCGGGACGACTGCCGCCAGCAGGAGTGCTCTGGCCTGGGATTTTGTGCTCATAGCGGGGTGATTCCCCGCAAAAGCCGTCACGAATGCGCCATTTGTCCACTTCGGACGACTCCTTTACCAGCTGCCGCCTCAGCCCCTGGGATTGCTCACAGTAACCTTCACAGGAGTTGATGAGATCGTTCAGAGGTTGGATCGTTGCCGGGCCGCGACCAAACCGCCGCCGCCTCGCCGATAGCGTCCAACGAGTGCCGCACCTGGAGACGATCCTGAGCACTACCCCCGAACCCGAGCCCCTGCCGCAACGCGACGACGCGGAGCGCTGCGCCAGCGTCGACTCCGACCGGCGCTGTGTCCTGCCGGTGGGACATCAGGCCGCCCACGTGTACCCACCGGCGGACGTATTGGCCGAACCATAGAGGCGACCCGGGCGTCCGCTAGGCGCCCGTACCCACCTGCACCAGCCCGGCCTCCACCCGTATCGGATAGACCGGGACGGAGAACTCCGGCTCATCCAGACAAACCCCGCTCACCAGCGAGAACACCTGCTTGTGCAGGGGCGACGCCACAGTCGGCTCCCCCTGCCGGGTGCCGACGATCCCCCGCGACAGCACCTGCGCCCCGCTGAACGGGTCCAGGTTGCCGATCGCGTGGACGGTGCCGTCGAACGTACGGAAGACGGCCACCTGCCGGCCGTCCACCAGAGCGCACACCCCGCGCTCCGGCAGCAGTCCCTGATAGCCACAGACTGGGATCCAACCACTCATCGGGCAGCCACCTCCACGGGCTTGATCTGGTCGCGTTCGGTCTCGAAGACGATGGACGGGTCGGGGACCCCGGGCGCGTTGACGAAGCTCACGAACCTGCCGAGCTTGTCCGGGTCATCGATGGTCGTCTGCCACTCGTCCACGTACGTGGCGACGTGGTGCTCCATCTGGGCGTCCAGCTCGGCGCAGATCCCCAGGGAGTCGTCGATGATCACCTGCCGCAGGTAGTCGAGCCCGCCGTCGAGCGACTCCAGCCAGGCCGCGGTGCGCTGCAGCCGGTCGGCGGTCCGTATGTAGAACATGACGAACCGGTCGATCGTCCTGATCAGCTCCTCGGTGGTCAGATCCGCCGCCAGCAGGTCGGCGTGGCGCGGTTTGAAGCCGCCGTTGCCGCCGACGTACAGGTTCCAGCCCTGCTCGGTGGCGATGACCCCGAAGTCCTTCGAGCGGGCCTCGGCGCACTCACGGGCGCAGCCGGACACGGCCGACTTGAGCTTGTGCGGCGCGCGCAGGCCGCGGTAACGCAGCTCCAGGTCGATGGCCAGGCCGACGGAGTCCTGGACGCCGTAGCGGCACCAGGCCGAGCCGACGCACGACTTCACCGTCCGCAGCGCCTTGCCGTAGGCGTGACCCGATTCGAACCCGGCGTCCACGAGCCGCCGCCAGATCTGCGGCAACTGCTCGACGCGGGCCCCGAACAGGTCGATCCGCTGCCCTCCGGTGATCTTGGTGTAGAGGCCGAAGTCGCGGGCCACCTCACCGATCACGATGAGCTTGTCCGGCGTGATCTCACCGCCGGGGATGCGCGGGACGACCGAGTAGGTGCCGTTCTTCTGGATGTTGGCCAGGAAGGCGTCGTTGGTGTCCTGCAAGGCCGCCCGCTCGCCGTCGAGGACGTGCCCGTTGTGCAGCGAGGCGAGGATCGAGGCCACGGCCGGCTTGCAGATGTCGCAGCCCCTGCCCTGCCCGTGCGCGGAGACCAGCTCCGAGAAGGTGGTGATGCCGCGCACCCTGACGATGTCGTACAGCTCGGCTCTGGAGTAGGTGAAGTGCTCGCACAGCGCCTTGCTCAGCTCGACCCCGGACTTCTCCAGGAGCTGCTTGAGCATCGGCACGCAGCTCCCGCAGGTGCTGCCCGCCCGCGTGCACGCCTTGATCCCGGGCACGTCGGTGAGCGCCTTGTCGGCGATGGCGGTGCGGACCGTCCCCGCGCTGACGTTGTTGCACGAGCACACCTGCGCGTCGTCGGGCAGGTCCAGCTCCGCCCCCGAGCCGGTGAACAGCAGGTCGGACGGCGCCGCGGGCAGCCGCTTGCCGACGAAGGGCCGCAGGGACCCGTACGGCGAGGCGTCGCCGACGCAGATGCCGCCGAGCAGCGTCTGGGCGTCGTCGCTGATGAACAACCTCTTGTAGACGCCGGCCACCGGGTCCATGTAGGTGACGTCGAGCGCCCCGTCCATCGCGCCGAACTGCGCCACCTCGACACCGAGCAGCTTCAGCTTGGTGGACATGTCGGCGCCCTCGAAGGTGGCGGCCCCGCCCAGGATGCGGTCCGCGGCCACCTCCGCCATGGTGAAGCACGGCCCGACCAGGCCGTACACCATGCCACCGGCCAGCGCGCACTCGCCGATCGCGTAGATCGCCGGGTCGGAGGTGCGCATCCCGGCGTCCACCGTGATGCCGCCGCGCTCGCCGACGTCCAGCCCGCTGGCGCGGGCGAGCTCGTCGCGCGGCCTGATCCCGGCAGAGAAGACGACGATCTGGGCGTCGAGCAGCGTTCCGTCGGGCTTGCGCAGCCCGGTGACGCCGCGCTCGCCCGCGACGATCTCCTTGACGCCCGCGCCCGCGTGCACGCTGAGCCCGAGCCCCTCGATGTGGCTCTTGAGCACCGAGCCGCCGCCCTCGTCGACCTGCCGGGGCATCAGCCAGGGGCTCATCTCCACGATGTGCGTCTTGAGCCCGAGCCCGCGCAGCGCGTCGGCGGCCTCCAGGCCGAGCAGCCCGCCGCCGACCACCACGCCCTCGGTCGCGTCCTTGGCGGCCATCCTGATCGCGTCGAGGTCGTCGATCGTCCGGTAGACGTAGGCGTGCTCCGCGCCCGGCACCGGCGGCACGAACGGCGCCGACCCGGTCGCCAGCACGAGCACGTCGTACGGCTCGGCCGACCCGTCGGCCAGCGTGACCGTGCGGGCCGCGCGGTCGATCCCGGTGACGCGCCCGCCGAGCCTGGTCACCGTGCCCGGCGGCACCGGGTAGGTGAGATCCTCGACGCTGGTCCCCGACAGGTAGGAGGTCAGCGCCACCCGGTCGTACGCGGGGCGGGGCTCCTCGCCGATGACCGTGACCTGGCCGCCGAAGCCCCGCTCGTGCAGCGTTTCGACGAGCCGGTGGGCGGTGGGTCCGTAACCGACGACAACGATCTTGCTCATGCCGAGATCCCTTCCTGCTCACACAGCCAGCCGACGATGCCCTCCACGGCATCCCGGCACGTCCCACACCCGGTCGTGGCCCTGGTCGCGGCCGCCACTCCGGCCACGTCCCGCGCGCCGGCCTCCCAGCACGCCCTGATCTGGCCCTTGGTCACGTTGTTGCACTGGCAGACCTTCGCCGCGTCGGGCATCAGCACCGGGCTGTCGGCCACGGTGACCGCCCCCAGGCCGGGGAACAGCAGCCCCGCCCGATCGCCCGGCAGCGGCCCGCCGCGGTCGAACAGCTGGGTGAGCGTGCCGACGGCGTCGGTGTCGCCCAGCAGGATCGCGCCGACCAGCCGGCCGTCGCGGATGACGAGCTTGCGGTAGGTACCGCGGGCCCGGTGGGTGAAGCGCACCACCTCGGCGTGCTCCTCGGTGAGGTGGGTCTCGCCCATCGCGGCCAGCTCGACGCTCCTGGCCTTGAGCCGGGTCACCAGCCGCGAGCCCCGGTAGAGCGCCTTGCCGCCGGTGATGATCTCCGCGGCGACGGACGCCTGCTCCCAGGCGGGGGCGACCAGGCCGTAGACGGTGCCGTCGTGCTCGGCGCACTCGCCGATGGCGAACACCGCCGGGTCCTCGGTACGCATCTCGTCGTCCACGACGATGCCGCGCCGTACATTCAGGCCCGACTCCTTGGCCAGGGCCGTCATGGGCCGCACGCCGCAGGCCAGCACGACGAGGTCGCCCTCGACCAGCTCGCCGTCGGCCAGCCGCACGCCCTCCTCCAGGATCGCCTCGGCCGTCACGCCGGTGCGGATGTCCACGCCCAGCCCGGTGAGCGTCTCGCCGAGCACCAGCCCGGCCTCGGCGTCCAGCTGCCGCTCCATCAGGTGGCCGGCCAGGTGCAGCAGCGTCACGGGCAGGCCGCGCCCGGCGAGCCCGCGCGCGGCCTCGATGCCGAGCAGGCCGCCGCCGACCACCACCGCCCTGCGTCCGTGCTCGGCCGCCGCCAGGATGCGGTGGCAGTCGTCGAGTGTGCGGAACGGGATCGCCAGCTCGGCTCCCGGCACCGGCGGGACGATCGCTTCGCTGCCGGTGGCCAGGACCAGCACGTCGTACGGCGTGCTCCGCCCATCGGCGGTGATCACCGTCTGGGCGCTCCGGTCGACGCGCACCACCTCGGTGCCGAAGACGGCCTCGACCCCGTGCGTGGCGTACCAGCTCGGGTCGAGCAGCCGCACCTGGTCGGGACCCGAGCTCCCGGCCAGGACGTTGGACAGCAGCACCCGGTTGTAGGGCTGCCAGGTCTCGGCGCCGAACACGGTGACCGGCATGTGCGGATCACGTGCCCGCACCTCGCCGACCAGCCGCGATCCGGCCATTCCGTTCCCCACTACGACGAGCCTCATGCGACCTTCTCCACCCTGACGGCGCAGACCTTGAACTCCGGCATCCGCGATGACGGATCGAGCGCGGGATTGGTCAGACGGTTGGCTCCCTCCCAGTGGAACGGCATGAAGACGGTGTCGCGCCTGATCGCGTCGCTGACCCTGGCGACCCCCGTGCTCTCGCCCCGCCGGCTGAGCACCCGGACGACGTCTCCGGCGGTGATGGCCAGTTGTTCGGCGAGGTCGGGATGGAGCTCGACGTACGGCTCCGGCGCGGCCTTGGTCAGGGCGGCGATCCTGCGGGTCTGCGCGCCGCTCTGGTACTGGGCGAGCACGCGGCCCGTGGTCAGGTAGACCGGGTAGTCGTCGTCGGGCTCCTCGGCCGCGGGCCGGTGCTCGACGGGCACGAACCTGGCGCGGCCGTCGGGGGTGGCGAAGGAGTCGAGGAACGGGCGCGGCCGGCCGGGGTCGTCCGCCGACGGACACGGCCAGAACACGCCGGTCTCCTCGGTGATCCGCTCGTAGGTGATGCCCGCGTAGTCGGCCGCCCCGCCCGCGCTGGCGCGGCCCAGCTCCTCGAACACCTCCCGCGGCTCGGCCGAGAACCGGTGACCGAGCCGGCCGGCCAGCTCCCGGATGATCTCCAGGTCGCTCCTGACCCCTTCGGGAGCGGGTACGGCCTGGCGGCGCAGCAGAACCCGGCCCTCGAGGTTCGTCATCGTGCCGGTCTCCTCGGCCCACTGCGTCACGGGGAAGACCACGTCGGCCCGCGCGGCCGTCTCCGACAGCACGATGTCGCAGACCACCAGCAGGTCGAGGGCGTCGAGCCGCTCGGTCACGTGCGCGGAGCGCGGCGCGGAGACCACCGGGTTGGAGCCGAAGACCAGCAGGGCGCGCGGCCCCTGGGGCGTCCCGAGCGCGTCGAGCAGCTCGTAGGCCGAGCGTCCCGGGCCGGGCAGCTCATCGGGTCGTACGCCCCAGACCGCGGCGACGTGCTCGCGGGCGGCCGGGTCGTCGATCTTGCGGTAGCCGGGCAGCTGGTCGGCCTTCTGACCGTGCTCCCTGCCGCCCTGGCCGTTGCCCTGCCCGGTCAGGCAGCCGTACCCGGAGCCGGGGCGGCCGGGCAGTCCCAGCGCCAGGGCCAGGTTGATGAACGCGGTGACGGTGTCGGTGCCCTTGGCGTGCTGCTCGGCCCCCCGCCCGGTGAGCACGGCGGCCCGGCCGGCCGAGGCGAGCGCGCGTACGGCCTCGCGCATCCTGGCCACCGGCACGCCGGTGACGCGCTCGACCCGCTCGGGCCACCAGGACGCGAGCGAGGTGCGTACCTGCTCGAAACCCGAGGTCCTGGCGGCGACGTAGTCCTCGTCGACCAGCCCTTCGGCGATGACCAGGTGCAGCAGCCCGAGGGCGAGCGCCAGGTCGGTGCCCGGCGTGGGCTGCAGGTGCAGCCAGGCCAGCTTGGCCGTCGCGGTGCGGCGGGGGTCGATGACGATGAGCCGCGGCCCGGTCAGGTGGCGGACGAAGGGCGGCATGGTCTCGGCGACGTTCCCGCCGGCCAGCAGGACGACGTCGGTCTCGGCCAGGTCGGTGATGGGGAACGGCAGGCCGCGGTCCAGCCCGAACGCCCTGAGCGAGGCGGCCGCGGCCGACGACATGCAGAAGCGGCCGTTGTAGTCGATCTGGCTGGTGCCGAGCGCGACCCTGGCGAACTTGCCGAGCTGGTAGGCCTTCTCGTTGGTCAGCCCGCCGCCGCCGAACACGGCCACCCCGTCGGGGCCGTGCACGGCGCGTATGGCGGTCAACCGGTCGGCGACGTAGTCGAGGGCGGTGTCCCAGGCCACGGGCCGGCCGTGGAGCAGCGGCGTGGTCAGGCGCTCGCCGTTGGTCAGCAGGTCGGCCGCCGTCCAGCCCTTCTGGCACAGCGCGCCGCCGGAGTTGGCCGGGACATCGGTGCGCGGGGTGATCGTGATGTCGGTCCCCGTGGCGGTGATCGTCATGCCGCACTGGAGGGCGCAGTACGGGCAGTGGGTCTGCGTGCCGAGGTCCTCAGACACGAGCGTGGGCCAGACTGCCGACCAGCGAGACGCCGACCTTGCGCGTGTAGCACCACCAGGTGAGCGCGAAGCAGGCCACGTAGAAGGCGCCGAACCCGACGAACGCGGTGGCCGGGCTGCCCGTCTCGGCGAACGACATGCCGAACGCGCGGTTGATGAGGAAGCCGCCGAGCGCCCCGACCGCGGAGATGATCCCGATGGCGGCCGACGCCTGCCGCTTGCCGTACATCAGGGCCTCCTCGCCGCTGCCGCGCTCGGCCACCGCCTTGGCCTGGAAGATCGCGGGAATCATCCGGTAGGTGGAGCCGTTGCCGACGCCCGCCGTGAGGAAGAGCATCTGGAAGGCCAGGAAGAACAGCCAGAAGTCGCCCGAGGTGCTGCCGAGCCAGACCAGGACCACGCCGACGCCCATGGCGGCGAAGTTCCACAGGGTCACCGGCGCGCCGCCCTTCTTGTCGGCCAGCCAGCCGCCCACCGGCCTGATCAGGGAGCCGAGCAGCGGGCCGACGAACGCCACCGCCGCCCACGGCGAGCCGGGGAACAGGCTCTTGGCCAGCAGCGGGAAGGCCGTCGAGTAGCCGATGAACGAGCCGAACGTGCCGATGTACAGGAACGACATGATCCACGTCTGCGCCCGCCCGGCCACCGCCAGCTGCTCGCGCGGCTTGGCCCTGGCGCTCGACAGGTTGTCCATGAAGAACCACGCGCAGGCGGCGGCCACGACGGCCAGCGGCACCCAGAACCACCCGGCGGCGGCCAGCCCGAACCCGCCGATCACCAGCGGCATGACCAGCTGCACGGAGCTGACCCCGATGTTGCCGCCGGCCGCGTTCAGCCCGAGCGCCACGCCTTGGCGCGAGCGCGGGTAGAAGTAGGTGATGTTCGCCATACTGGAAGCGAAGTTGCCGCCACCGACCCCGGCCAGCGCCGCGATCACCAGGAACATCCAGTACGGCGTGCCCGGGTCGCTGACCGCCAGCCCGAGCAGCACCGCGGGGATGACCAGCAGCAACGCGCTGACCGTGGTGAAGGTGGCGCCACCGAACCTGGCCGGCCCGAACGTGTAGGGCACGCGCAGCACGGAGCCGATGAGGTTGGGCAGCGCCACCAGCCAGAAGAGCTGGTCGGTGGAGAAGTCGTAGGCGCCCATCTTGGCGGCCACGATGCTCCACAGCGTCCACACCGTGAACCCGAGGTGCTCGGCCAGGATCGAGAAGGCGAGGTTGCGCCGGGCGATCCGCTTGCCGGTGCTCTCCCAGAAGGCCTTGTCGTCGGGGTGCCACTCGGCGATCCAGCGCGCCATCGTTCCTCCTACACTCGGTGGCGAGGACTCGAATGTAGGAATCGCGCGTTACGCACTTTGACAATCCGTGGCTGTGCGTTCGTTACATGTAACTCACTGGCGTAACGAGCAATCAACATGTGTCACGGCGGAAACCTGCTGTTAATCCAGACTTTTGCTGGTGTAGGCGGCGACCAGCTCGGCGAACTCCTCAGGGGTGACGATCCGCACCCCGAGTTGCTCGGCTTTGGCCCGCTTCGACCCCGCCTTCTCCCCGGCTACCAGGAGTGACGTCCGGGCTGAGACGCTCGACGACGACTTGCCCCCGGCACGCTCGACCAGCTCGTTGACCTCGTTGCGGGTCAGCTCCGCCAGCGGTCCGGTCATCGTGCCCGTCACGACCACGGACATCGAGGCCAGCGGCAGCTCGGCCGATGCCGCACCCTCTGCGGCCGATGCCTCGCCCTCAGCGGGCGGCGTGGCTCCGGGCTCGGTCATGCTCACCCCGGCTTTGCCGAGCTTGTCGATGAGCGGCGCGAGCTCGATCAGCTCGGCCACCACGACCGGCGCCTTCTCCGGCCCCATCCCCTCCACCTGCTGGATCGCCGCCGCGTCGGCCGCCCGGATGTGGTCCATGGTGGCGAAGTGGCGGGCGATGCGGCGGCTCATGGAACGGCCGGTGCCACGCACGCCCAGCGCGCAGAACACCCTGCTCAGCGGCTGCCCCTTGGCCCGCTCGATGGCGGCCAGCAGGTTGTCGGTGCTCGTCTCGCCCATCCGCTCCAGGTCGAGCAACTGCTCGCGGGTCAGGAAGAACAGGTCGGCGAAGTCGACGATCAGACCGGCGTCGAGCATCTGCTGGATCCGGTTTTCCGCGAGGCCCTCGATGTCGAGGGTGTCACGGCCGACGGCGTAGGCGATGGAGGCGATCGCCCGGCATTGGCGCCCGCGCACGCACCGCCAGCGCTCCTGCGAGGTGTCGATGGCGTCACCGCACGACGGGCAGACCTGCGGGATCTCGATCGGCCGCTCGTCGCCGGTGCGCAGGTGCACCACCGGGGCCTCCACGCGCGGGATGACGTCGCCCGCCTTGTAGACGGTCACGCTGTCGCCGAGCATCAAGCCGCGGCGGGTGATGTCGGCGACGTTGTGCAGGGTGGCGTAGGTGACGGTGCTGCCGTCGAGCTCCACCGGCTCCAGCACGGCCCGGGGGGCGATGATGCCGGTGCGGCCGGTGTTCCACTCCACGCCGATCAGCTTGGTGATCTTCTCGGTGGCGGGCAGCTTGTAGGCGATCGCCCAGCGCGGCGCTCGTGAGCTGAACCCGGCCGCCACCTGGTCGACCGCCAGATCACACTTGATCACGATGCCGTCGATGCCGAACGGCAGCTCTGGACGGACGGCGGCGATCTTTTCGACGCGCTCCTGAACCTGCTCCAGCGACTCGGCCACGATGCCCGCGACCGGCGTGGCCGCCGTGGTCTGCACTCCCTGCCCGGCCACCCAAGCCATGACCTCGCTGTGCGGCAGCTCGCGCAGGCGCACGGCCGGCTCGGAGCCGTCGTCGGGGTGGGGCAGCGCGCCGTAGCCGAAGAACGTCAGCTCGCAGACGTACGGCCGGTCCTGGGCCCGCAGCGTGCCCGCCGCCGCGCTGCGCGGATTGGCGAACGTGGTGCCGTCATGCGCCTGCCGCTTGGCGCAGGCGTCCTCGAACTGCGAGGCGGTCATCATCACCTCACCGCGCAGCTCCACCGTGACCGCCTCGGCCAGCCGGTCGGGCAGGCCGACGATGGTGCCGATGGCGTGGGAGACATCCTCGCCGGCGACGCCGTCTCCCCGGGTCACCAGCTGCGTCAGGCGGCCGTGCCGGTAACGCGCCGAGATCGCCAGGCCGTCGAGCTTGGGCTCCACGCTCCAGGCGGCCACTGCCCGCCCCAGCCTCCGCTCCAGCCCGGCGGCCCATTCAGCCAGTTGCTCAGCACCGAACACGTTGTCCAGGCTCAGCATGGGCACGGTATGCGGCACATCCCCGACCACCGCCCCGCCCGCCACCTTCCCGGTCGGCGAGTCGGGCAGCACCTGGTCGGGATGCTCGGCCTCATATGCCTCGATGCCACGGACCAGCCGGTCGTAGGCGTCGTCGTCGAGCGTGGAGGTGCCGTCGGCGTAGTAGGCCGCGGCGGAGTCGACGGCAAGCTGGACGGCTTCGGCGTAGGCCGTGTCGTCGGCCAGGTGTGTGATCGGGGGCTCGTCGTTCATGGTCCAATCATGCCCGCTGGCACCGACAATTCTGGGCCGAAGATCTGGGGCCTGAGCTGCGCTTGAACCGGCCTGCCCGCATCCGCCTCACCGGCGCCGTGCCGCACCCGGCCAGGCCGGTGGTCCTCGCGGACGCCACGACGCCGCTCAGTTCGGGACATCCGAGCCGACCGCCGAACCGACCCGCGCGCGTATCCGGCCGCTGGGCGTGTGCATCCGGCCGGTGGGCAGGTCGCGCAGGCGCCGCAACGGGCTCGCCAGCAGGATGAGGCCGCTCAGCGCGAAGACACCCAGCATCACCCACAGGGCCGCGCGCACGGAGAACGCCTCGGCCAGCGTGCCCGCCAGCAGGGCGCCGAGCGGGATGGCGCCGAAGTTGACCACCTGGATGCTGGTGCTCACCCTGCCCATCAGCTCGCCGGGCACGTACGACTGCGTGAACCCGCTGAAGATCACGTTCCCGGCGACGATTCCCCCGATGATCGTGATGCTGGCCGCCACGAACAGCACCAACCCGACGCCGCGATCCGCGCACGCGATCAGCAGGCCCAGCGGCGCCAGGCCGGCCTTGCCGAGCAGGACGGCCCGCGCGCTGCCCAGCCGGGCCGCCAGCGGCCGGGCGGCGAAGGCGCCGGCGACG